>JAQXIR010000078.1 GCA_029007885.1 Lachnospiraceae bacterium
ATCTCCTTTAATTATCTTTCGTCCAATACTTTCCTAGCCTGTTTTACGATTTCACTGTCTGTCATAAAAATATGGTACTCGCTCATTGCAGGAATGCCCATCGGAACGCCTTCTTTCCGATATTGCATCTGACTGTCACAAACTTTTTTGGCCGACATATGATACTCGGTAATCTGTGTATGATCAAGAAAGTGGCTGATTACTTCCGGCGTAACACCTGCTCCTGCCATTATCTTCGGACCACCGGTTTCTTTTTGCAATCGGTCCAGTTCCTGCAGCAGTTTGATTCCTTTCATGCAATTTTCCTGCTGACCGGATGTCAGAATCGTATCAATCCCCAATTCTTTTGCCTGCAGATATGTTTCCACCGGCTCTTTGCAGACATCGAATGCCCGATGAAGCGTTACTTTCATGCCGTCCGCTGTATCCATAAGAATTTTCATTCGTTCCATATCAAGGCTTCCATCCGCTTTCAGACAACCGATTACAACTCCCTGTGCACCCGCTTTCTTAAATAATTCAATCTCCCGTCGAATAATTGCAAATTCGCTGTCTGTATATAAAAAATCACCAAATCTCGGACGCAGCAAAACACGCACCGGGATATCTGTATGTTTTCTGATTTCTTCGTATAAGGCAAGAGACGGTGAAGTCCCTCCAATCATCAGGGCTGCACACAATTCTATTCTGTCTGCTTTGCCTTCTTTTGCCGCCAATGCCGACTCTGTTGAATCCACACAACATTCCAGCAGATATTTTCCCATTAACTTTCCGCCTCCTTCATGCAGTCTACTATTACTATAGTCGCTTTTCATTATCTTCTCAAGTTCTTTTCCATTTATAAAAAGCGGTCCCGGAAATCAGACCAAAATCCGTTTTCCGGGACCACTGCCTTTTTGTCAAAGATGAGTTAGAATATTCTTTCCCACCATTTTAAGGACTTACCGTCTATTGTGTAACTAATCTTTTTCGAGCCGATAAATGCTCCTTTTCCGTTGATGGTAACTGTCGCCTTTCCTTTCTTTACATGATTTGTATAAACAGCATTCTCCAAATCATAATCTCTTCCTGCCTCAAGGACAATCGTATCCTTTACTTTCAGAGTCGTGCAAGGATTTGTTGTGCCGACTTTCACATAGGTTCCTATCCGATTAAAGTATTCTGCTTCCGCAGTATTTGTAATCGTATAGGTAAGACCCAGTTCTTCACCGGTCAATGTTACTTCATTCCCTGTGTAAGGTTTCACAATCTTCTGATTCTTTGTTTTTCCGATAGAATTGCTTCCTACCGGAACCGTAAAGGAATACGTTCCCTTATAGTTGCCTGTTCCGTTAACCGTTACCGTTATCTCGCTTCCAATCGGAGGGCATTTTGTAATTGTTTCTCCATTGCAGGTGTATGTAATGTGATTCTTATCATAATCTTTTCCTGCCGTCAGAGCCTTTTTGCCCCCTGCTTCAAAGAGTTTAAAATTAATATCTAAAATACTGTTTTCTTTATACGTAATTCCTGTTGCACTTACCGACATGGAATCCTGTGTAAACTCTCTCTGTGCAATCGTAAAAGTACCGCCGCTTATCTTACCTCTAAAATTGCCGATTCCTTCAATCACAATTTGCGGCCTCGTCAATGCATATTCCGAAGTGAGTTTCGTATTATTCTGATAAGTTGCTTTATAGTCAACTCCTTTTCTGAGTTCTGTTGTTCCAAACAAAACCTTAAATTCAGGAACAGCACCTGCATTACTGTAGTCAGCAGGTTTTGAAGGTGAAATAACCGTTACCATTTTTTCCAGGTCAATGGAAAGATCATACGGTTCAATTTTGTAAGATACCTTTTTACTCGATCCTGTATAGATTCCTTTTCCGATAATGGTTACATCTACCTTGCCGGCATTGGTACCGCCTTTATATGTTGTCGTATAATCAACACCTTCTGTCAGAACCGTTCCGTTATCTATCAGCGAAACAATGCCGTCCTGATAATTCTCTCCGGAATAAACTGCATTTGTCAGGATGTTTACCTTAACTTTATTAAGAGTGGCTGCTTTTAGGACGAGTTTTCCGGTTATGGCACCGGTATAGTTTGAACCGTCTGCCGCTTTTATTAGTACCATGTAGGTTCCCTGCGTCTTTGGCGTTCCGTTTACAAATTCCACATTGTAATCCGTTCCTTTCAGCAAGGTTGTTTTTCCCAGTTTAACAGTCATATTCAGATTGTCTGCCGTCAGGTCTTTTGTAATTGTCGCTGCCTTAATGGAAACCTTAGCATTCGCCAAGTCGTTTGTGCCATTGACGATTGTTATTTCCTTTGTAAAGGAATTTGTGAATGATCCGCCTTCCTTTGCAGTCACTTTCATTACATACGTTCCGGTCGCTCCTTTCGGGATTGCCTTTAAATTACTTCCTGCCGCTCCCGAGTAAGTCACGATATAATCCGTTCCGGCTTTTAATGTCAGTTGTTTTCCGTTTTGCGGTGTATAAGTCAGGACAACTGGCGGATTTAATTCTTTTTTGCTGTTAGCCGCCACATATTGATCGTAATAAAGGTTTAATTCCTTGTCCGTATCAACTGTCGATAAGTCTTTCGGATAAATATTGAAGTTCATCGAAATGGTGCCTGTGTAATTTCCTTTTCCTTTAATGGTGACATACGGAAGTTTCGTATTCACTTTTTGGGAATTAATAGAACTTTCTGACAACGACAAGGCATTCGTTGTCACATACTCTCCACCTTTATTTACGCTCTTATTATTCTTGTAGGTAACAGTATAATCTGTCCCTGCCTTCAATATTCTGTCTCCATCCATAACAACAACTTCCGGTGTTATGGCAGATCCGGTATATGTCTGGTTACCGATAGCCAGAACACTCATTTCTCCTGTTCCGGCTGCATAACCCCATCCTGCATACAGAGTCATGCTTTCCGTAATCAAGTCTGTTTCATTCCATGGATGATTACATTCCTTATCGGTAAACCAGCCGATGAAATTATAGCCGGTACCTTTGGACGGCATTTCCACCAATGATTGATCCAGAACCGTATCATTGTTCCATTCATATGATTTTAATGTTGTATCGTCGCTATAAGTTCCACCGTTTGCGTCCATTTGCAGTGCTACCTTTGTCGTAGCAGTAATAGATGCAACAGCACCACTCATTTTGAAATTATATACAAATGTTCCGTCTCCCCGTTCTTCTCCGCATGAACTTGGAACATCCTCTTCATTACCGCTTACAAAGCCGTTCCAGATGTAACCATCCTTAATCTTTGCTGTGACGGCAATCTCTTCTCCGTATGTATAGAACTCCTTTTGTGGTGAAACAGAAATTTGCTCAACTCCTCTGTCTTTCTCTAATAGCAGTTTATACCGGTTAACTTTCCAATCTGCAAACAAGATTACGGATCTGCTCAGTTTCAGAGTGTCACCCGGTGCATATGAAATACCTGTTCCATCCGGTTCCGTATTCCAGCCACCGAAATAATACCCATACTTACTCATGTTTCCTGTATTATCCTGAATGGTCGCCGTTGTATTGGTTGTATAAACGCTGTATACCGGTGCCAGGCCGTTTGTTGCTCCGTTGCTCACATAGTAAATATAGGATTGTGTCGGTTCCACATTGACAGATGTCTCTATATCCCATACACAATACAGATGAACAACTGCACCTTTCGATGCCCAGCCATCTCCTACAGACTGTCCAATCTGATAAACAACCGGACCGTTTGCCGAAACGGCAAATCCTAACAGGTTATGTCCGTTTCTTGCAAATTCCTCTTCATTCATAAGAATGGTTTCCCGGTTTACATTGTAATCTTTACTGATAACTTCATCCGTACCGTAATTCTTATGGTACTTAATGGTAAATGTGTTCTCCGTCCATTTTGCATACAGTACATGTCTTTCGGCATTTTGTACCTTTGTCGTGGAAGATACCGCGTAAGCATATTCTCCCGTTTGTGCATCATAAGAAGCATACCATCCCTCGAATGTATATCCTTCCTTTTCAGGTGCCGGTAAAACACCATACGCAGAGTCATAAGACACTTTCATTTCTGATACATCATTTCCTCCAACCGTATCAAACGTAACAATGACCTCTGCCGGACTCCATACCGTGTACAGAGTAATGTTATCTTTGGAGGTTAAAACAGTATCTATTGAGCTGTTCAAATCATATACAACCGCATTATTTAGATTTCTTGAAGTACTCCAGCCCTCCAGTACATAACCGGTTCTTGTATAGATTTCTCCTGCATGACGGCTTGCGTTTGAACCTTTTTCTATTGTAATGACATTGGTTACGTCATTTCTTTTGACTGCATCCGCTACGTTTGACTCGTATGTAATACTGTAAGTACCCGGTTTCCAAACAGCATAGAGTGTTACATTTCTCTGTGCTGTGAAACTATAATCATTTATGCCATCCTTATCGTATCGATAGAAATTATTGACATATCCTTCCGCAAGTGTGCTGCCGTCTAAGTTCGGATCAATGCTCCATCCTAAGAAGACATAATCACTTCGAACAGGTATTTTATTAAACAATACCTGTACACGGTCTCCGGATTGATATTCCGTATCGTCTACCGGCAACCCTGTACCGCCGTTGGCATCATAGGTAACCTTTACTTTCTCATCAGGTACGATAATCGGATAAAGAATCATATCATTACCGCTGCCTGCTTCCCATAAGTCGTACCTATATCCGGCTCCGACTCTGTATACATCACCTTCATTTTGCCCGTTTTTAGACCATCCGTAGAGAGTTGTCGCTCCCGGAACAATCACTCCTGTCGGGAAAATTGATGATGTTGCAACACTCGTCTTTCTGTTATCAGGGTTTTCGCGATATGTCAAAGTATCCGTATATAATGTATTGCCCTCATAGATATAAATTATCTTATATGTTCTTGGCGTCCATTTTGCATACAGTGTTGTATCCGTATTAAAGGTACACTTTCCGGTTGCATTTAAGTTGGCATCATAAACAGGTATATCACTTGCCTGTGGATTTGCTGATGTATAATAGCCATCAAAGATAAATCCTTCTTTGCTTGGTATCTCCGTAATAGCCGGCAGTACCGCTCCATAAGTAGTCTGCTTTGTATATGTTTCCGTTCCATTCTGATTGTCAATTTCCAGCGTGATGTCCTTCGCTTTCAAAACTGCATAAAGACTTACCTTACCATTATTAACTACCGACAGGTTTTTAAGTTTCTCATTGGTGTACGATACACTGCCACCGTTTACAAGTGACCATCCCTCAAAAGTATAATTTTTATATTCATCATCTCCGACAACAGATTTTAAATCCGTCATAATACTCGTCATGATCGGAATTTCCCCGTCATATGTAAATTCTTTTTCATCAATCGGAGTTTCTTTGTAATAGAATGTTACCCGATATTTATTCGCTGCAATCTGTTCGGTTAATGTTATTTGATTAACCGTTACATCCGGCAGAAAATCCGCCGCTTTGATTTCAAACGTTACCTGACCGGTTTCACTCATTTTATAGGTTGTCGACTCATCACGTTGCCACCCCTCAAAATGATATCCGGGATTTACGGGCAATTTGCTGAAATCAACGGTTACAAGGTCTCCAACATGGTATCTTGTTGTATCAACCGGTACCGCACCGTTTACTCCTTGCGCCTGAACATAAGTAACATTACAATATGGTGTTTCTGTCCAGACTGCATATAAAACAACTCTGTTTTGTGTCGTTATGCTGTCCGATGAATAAGATGTAATTTGCCCATCCGATAGTGTTGCCACATATTCCGGAGATGTTGCATCCGGTGTCAGCGCCCATCCTGCAAATGTGTAATTTTCACGCACCGGAGCTTCGATATTAACAGGCAAAGCAAACGTTGTTTCTGTTCCGCTCCTGAAAATAGAGTTGGGTTCTCCGCTTCCACCGTTTGCATTAAATCTGATAAATGCATCCTTTTTCTGCCATACGGCATATAATCTGACAGAATACTCCCTTTCTGTTTCCGAATAAGTATACGGGAGATTTTTAACACTCTGTCCGTCTGTATACTCTGGTCTTACCGCATCACTGTGTAAAGACCAGCCAAGGAATTCGTAATTATTCGTTGACTTATAGTTTGTTACACTCAGATTGGTAGAAATACCATACGTCATTTCCTGAGCAGCCATCTCATCTTCCAAAACCCCTACTTTACCCGGATAGTAATTATAGTCAAATTGTCCTTCCAGCGGGTTTCCTGCATCATCATATCTTTGCTGTTCAACTACTCTGGCTCCCGGGTCATTTCGGTCAAAATATACTTTATACCGATCAGCTGTCCAGATGGCCTTTACCGTCTGATGACCACCTGCCAAAGAAACAGATGTAAGCGGCGTACCGGTACCATCTAATGACCATCCTTCAAATGTATATCCCACTTTAGTCGGTGTTTTTGCTGTTGAAATGGTAGCATCCGTACCGGAATCTGCTTTCTGCGGTATAAGGGCACCATCCGGCCAGATACCACCGTTCGCATCATAGAATAAGTAGTTTACCGGATTTGTGCTGTAAACCGCATACAAGGTAACTGTCTTATCCCCATCTGCTCCCGTACAAAGGTTCCTGCTTTCAACCCCCGCAACATACATTGCATCTGTTGCTGTCTCTTCGGTACTCCATCCTAAAAATTCGGTAGGTGCTTTCTGCGTGGGTTCTGTTACGACCGTCGGTTCTGCGACTGTATCCGGTGCTGCATCCGGTCTTTGTATATTCGGCTCATCCGGTGCATCAGTAGCGTCTGCAGCAGGTCTTGCAAGGAGCCCTTCATATTTTTCTGTAAAATAAGTTTTAAAACTGTCATCCTGAAGGTTGTCAACAACGCCTGCCAGTTTGCTTTCCCATGCAGCATCTGCTACGTCATATCCGCCTTCTTTCCAGCCGGCAGCAATCATGCCTCCCTCGGATACCGGTTCTTGTGAAGCCTCCTGCCATTGTGCCGCTATTTCATCATAAGCCTGCCATGCGCAAAATGCTGCCATTGCATCCAGATACGATTTAAAAACAACTTCTTGTTCTACAAAATTGTCATATGCATCCCCACTGATGCTATGCATTACAAACGGCATCTGTGAAATGTTATATCCCTGGTCATATGCAATACCGGAATCTGTTTTTATTGTGAATGTTCCGATTGGTGATTCGTTCACCACATAAGTTGTTCCGTTAACTTCATATGTTCCGTCAGCTACTTGTACCGGATTCGAATCATTTGTCATCAGTTTGCCGTCTGTGGGAACTACCACACGGTAAGTAACTTCATAAGTATTTGCTTTCCACTGGGCGACTAATTGATAATCTTTTTCAATTTCCGAAATTGCGGTGATAAACGGATCGCTTTCTGCCGTGTGTCCTTCTTCTTTCCATCCGGCAAAGGTATATCCTGTCCTACTCGGAGCCTGTGGAAATGTAACTGAGTTTCCTTCTATGACAACCTGTGTTTCAACCGGTGCAGACTCTCCTCCATTCAAATCAAACGATACCTTAAAGGAAGGGACATCCCATACAGCATAAAGTGTAACCACATCGTTGTTAGCTTCCGATAAATTGCGGACTGTTTCTCCCAGATTATACTCTGCTGCAGTTGCATGTTCATCTGTACTCCAGCCCAGCAAATCAAAATGATACCTGCCAATCTTACAATCAATATCTGAACCTTCTACATTAAATGTAGGATTTGCCAATGTAATGTTTGTATCATATGCGCAATCCGTCTGA
This sequence comes from Lachnospiraceae bacterium, assembly GCA_029007885.1. Classification (GTDB taxonomy): domain Bacteria; phylum Bacillota; class Clostridia; order Lachnospirales; family Lachnospiraceae; genus RGIG8767. Next base: position 7,758 of record JAQXIR010000078.1, read on the forward strand.
CTAGCCAATGCGCTTTCATTGTTTATCGTTGAAAACGAATATGTCTTGTTATATGTAATGGTATATTTGTTCGGTGTCCATTTTGCATAGTATGTCTTATCTGCCGCATCAGATTTCTTAAATTCCGTCACAGGATTCTCTTCATCCGGAAAACTGCTCGATTTATACCATCCGGCAAATTGATATCCAACTCTTTCGATGTCACCGGAGAGCAACACTTTTTCTGTTTCTGTTTTGTCAAAATAATAACTTCTGACAACGTTTGCACTATCTGCAAAAGCCCCTCCGTTTGTAACATAAGTAACACTATACTCTTTCTTTGTTAAGCCGCTGATAACCACTGACTGTGCACTGATTGCCGCTCCCACCCGGTAGGTATAGTACTTAATATGTGATTGCTGTTCATCCGTAACCGGCGAAGGATTAACTAAAACAACATCATTTACCGTAACCATCAGACCGGAATCATCCGTTTCTCTATCATCCAGAATCACCGTAAATGCATAAGGATCCCCATACTGCACCAACGCAGGGGCGTCTGCCGTATAATCCTCATTCTGAATGGTAATCAGGCTTTCATCTTCTATTTCCTTCTGATATGTAATGTCATATTTTTCAATTTCCCAGACAGCATACAGAATCACATTCGATGTAATATTCTCCATCGAGAACGTTGTAGTACCGTCCACCTGATAGTCCGGTGTCTCTGCACTCGGAGAGTCTGCCCAACCCAGGAACCGATATCCGGTTCTTACAGGCATATCATCTGCTGTCAAAGTCGTATCCTCGAAACCTTTTGCACCCTCTGTGCCCGGTAAATACAGTTTTACTGCCGTATCTGTATTTGGATAATGCTCTGTCGGAAGCGTTGTGGTAAAAGAACCGCCGTTCGCATTGTAGGATATTGTTTTATCTTCTACCCAGCGGGCATACAATGTCGTATTTTCTTCAATGCCGTTTATGAAATCGCCTGCTTTATACGGTCCGTCTCCTTCACCGTTAGGTGTTGTATACCATCCCAAAAATGAATAGTTTGTATATTCCGGAACTGTATCGGTTACCGTTAACGTCTCCCCTTTAAAAATCGTCTGGCTGCGTGGATAATTTTTAGTACCTCCATTGATATTGTAGGAAATTGTATAGTTATCCTTGATTGCCCATGCTGCATAAAGCTGTACGTCTTCTCCTTCCGAAGATGCAAGCCCGGTATGATATTCCGTATAAGGTTTGAACATTGCCCAATCCTGTTCATCGTAAATGTTCCAGCCCACGAAATCATAATGTTCACGTGTCATGCCAAGTTCTTCTGCTGAAGGAAGAATGAGGTCTCCATATGCAACATCTTCCATTGTCGTGACATAACCCGATGTCTTTTTCCCTTGTGCTCCGACTGCATTTACATCATCATTACTGAACAGTTGAATGTTGTAATGAATCGGTGTCCAGTCTGCCACCAATTGAATGCCGTCTGTTGCATGTGTCCATGTGCGAGGTTGTCCGTTCACTTCCGTAACATGCATATCACTGTCGTAATACATGACAGCATCGTCCTGACCATAATGATAGTAATAACCGTTAAATTCATAACCTGCTTTGATAGGTTTTGAAAGTCCGCTCGTCGGTAATGCGGCATCATACGTCATGGTTACGGATGAGCCACCGGTACCACCGTTTGCATTCAAAACAGCATTATATGTCTTGGCATTCCAGCCGGCATATAATGTAACAGGAGTATTATATAATTCATTTACAAAAGTACTTGTTCCATCCGGTTTATAGCGAAGGGTGTTCTCTGCATGTACCTGATTCGGTTCCAATTTCTCTGTCCAATATCCGGTAAAGGCATATCCTGTTTTCGTCGGCAGTGAAGACAATGTCGGCAATGTAGCATACTGATTCACTACTACACTGCTCTGTCCGCCGCTTCCCCCGTTTTTATCAAGTGTATAGGTATTCTGGAGAACGCGCCACTTAGCGTATAAAGTACCGTTGGAACTAAACGTATTTAATAAAGTCGTATGATTAAAGTATCCGTTACTGCTAATAATCTGTGTTCCCGTTCCGTTCGTTCCCGTATAATATCCTTCAAACGCATATCCCTTGCGTGTAGGCGGCGTGATATAAGATGTATTTGCAGGGTTTGCGTTTGTGTTCAGGGCAAACCAATTGTCGTAAGCACTTTTACTCGGACTATAGCCGCTTTTGCCGCCGTATAAGTAATTGGTTCCGCCGCTTCCTCCCTGTTTGTTCAGAGTAATCTGTCCGGCTCCCATATAACTGTAATTAGAATAGTAAACAGCACTGGAATCGCTGTACCTGGTGTTGAAAATATAGTATGTTTTTCCTTTTTCCAAAAAAACATATACATTAAAATTCAAATTACCGTTTGAGTCATCATTAGATGCAAATTCACCATGCCCCAAAGATTTACAATGTGCTGAATTAATTGCACTTTGTACACTGGAATAGTTATAGGCATCCGCAATGATAATGTAAGGATCTCCCTGCGATTTATTTGTGGAATAAAATCTCCATACACCTGTGTATTCCGGTGTAAACGTATAGCGATCCGCATAGTAAGATCCGGTTGCCGTAATATACTTACTGCCGGATGTTCCCGATCCCATACTTCCGCCGGTCCAGACACTGGCGTTTGCTTTCAATTCAATTCCCATAAATAAAGACACGAACATACACAAACTCAAAAAAAGTGATAACAGTCTGTGTATGTGTATTCTTTTCCCTCTTAATTGCCTCATACAGTACTCCTTTCCACCGTGCGCTGTTTTCCTTAGCAGAATTTTAGCAAATCCGGCGTTACCGAAGCGTTACCAAGGCAAAAAAATATCTCCCCTTTTTTACGTTTCAAATGCAGACTTTATACTGTTTAACTGGGCATTCCGTGATTCTGCCCATGAGTATTCCCGCATGTACTCTCCGTCGTAAGTTTTTATTTCTTTGGTGTTTCCATCAAGAATGTGATATAAATCACAATCCACCTGGTCTTTTACAATGTATCTTTTTCTTCCTTCCGACTCAATAATGTGGCCAATGCCTGCTTCCTTTAATGCCTCCATCAACCGGTGAAAAGTCACGCGATATAATGACTGGGTACTCTCATCAGCAGGTCTTCCGGGCCACAGGCAGGCAATTGCTTCTCCTGCTGTTATTCCCGCATCTGCCCGGTCTACCAAGAGTGCCAGCAGTTCTTCCGGCTTTGCTCTGTCCAGATGCAGTGCTTTGCCGTCTACCGAAACCACAAAGTTTGGTATCGTCTGTATGACCACCCTCTTGGGGGGACGCGAACGCACAAGTGCCGCTTTTTGTATTTCTTTATGAATCTCCTCACGTGTATATGGCTTTAACACATATCCGATTGCATCCACACCAAAAGCATCCAGAGCATATTGCTCAAATGCCGTCACAAAAACAATTCGTATATTCTTATCAATTGCTTTCAGTCTTTTGGCCAGTTCGATTCCGGTCATGTTTGTCATTTCCATGTCTAAAAAAGCAGTATCGACCTGATTTATTTCTGCCCATTTCAAAGCCTCATTGCCGTCCGAAAACAGTTGAAGGCTTTCGATTTCCGGCAAGTCTTTGACTTTCATTCTAAAGTTATCAAGGATTGGCTGTTCATCATCTACACAAATAACTTTCATGTATCTTTCTCCTTCCTGCTTTCATTTAGGGAAATAGGAATGCTTAGTGTGACTTTTGTTCCTTTTCCCGGACAACTTTCTATACACATCGTTCCGTTCACCATATGCTGCAAACGAAAACGTACATTGCTCAGCCCGACACCTTCTTTATACTGCAGGTCATCCGGATTAAATCCAACGCCGTCATCTATAACAATTACCATCACATTTTCCCCATCCGATTTTGACTGTAACCGAATGGTTCCTCCGGAAGTCTTAGGAAGCAGACCATGCTTAATTGAATTTTCCACAATCGGCTGTAAAATCATTGGTGGTATTGTAAATTCCGTAGCTTCAAGTTCCTTTTCAAAGCGGATTTTCTCTCCGAAACGTACCTGCTGTAATGCTATGTAATCTTCAAGATGCTGCAATGATTTTGTAAATGCTTCCGGACGATTTTCCAGCATTATATCAATATTGCTTCTTAAATATCTTGAAAACCGCATTAACGTATCGTCTGCTTTTTTCGGATTATATTCACACATACCGCTGATAGCAGTTAAAATATTAAAAATGAAATGGGTGCGAATCTGGCTCATCATTGCAGTGATACGGCTTTCTGTCAACTGCAGTTCATTTTCCGCCAGCTGTCTGTCCTTTTCAAGCAGTTTTATTTCCTGTTCACTGTAGTTTAACATTCTTGAAATTCCCATAATCATGATATAAACGAGAAATCCCAACAAAGAGAATAGCAATCCCGAAGAATTGCCTTTCACATAGAAAGCAACAATATCTGCAAGTACACCTGCCACTAAAATGAGCGGAAGTCCTTTTCCGGCTAACATTTTTCGTTTCTCCGGCCATTTAATCCATTCATAAATCACATTTCCAATTAGGACAATCGTACAGACAGCAATTGTAATATGAGTTACAAACAGACTTTCTCTAAGATCCGCAACTCCCATAATCTGAAGAAGTAACTGCACCAAACATACCAGAGAATTTCCAATACAGCAAACATCCAAAATTTTTCGACTTGTTTTATTAAATCCCTCTTCTACCGACTTAATCAGCGGTACTACTCCAAACATCATCATCGCAATGGAAATATAGAATACAAGGATTGGTCTGTTCGGAAACATAAACGGTGTAAATCTTGTATCCGTCAATCTCCAAAGACCTATGATAATGGAAAGTAATCCAAGCGCAATCATACTTTTACCACGGCGCCGCTTATACAGACTGTAACTTGCAAGGCAGACAAATACAACACCGACAAAAATTGTCATAACACTAAAAATCAGTTGTGGCAAATCCCTCAAAAGGCGATTCACATAAATGCTTAGTTGCGAACCAATCAAAAACTCAACTTCTCTATTGCGAAAACTTTCATAAACCGGAGTAATCTCAATACGAATTTCTTTTCCGGCATCTTCCCGATAAAGAGGAATCATTACCCAATTACTTCCGACTGTCTTCCCGATCGGATTATTCTCTGAATGCTTCAGACTGTAAATATTCTGTCCATCCAGATAAACATCCACATACTGATGAACCGTGTAAAACGCCAGGCTTGTATCATGTTCCATTGTTTCGCTGACCGTAAACCTGTATTCTTTCACGATTCCAATCGGCGTATCTGCTCTCTCAATTTCCCTGCAAGTATAGTCGGAAACTACCGTAAATCCCCTATCAGTCCTGCTCTTTTGTACGTTAACGTTATCCTTCAAACATAAAGATATCAGAATTACCAGTAACAATATTCCTGCAACTGCAAACAGTATGCTTGCGCAGTCTGACAGAGTCATATTTCTTTTCTGTTTCTCACTACGTTTTTCTCCCGGCATAGACTGCCTCCTTAAGTTCTTACTTAATGTATTTTTTCCTAAGCTTATTATGGTACAAAATCATAAAAGGTAATGGCACAATCAC
>JAQXIR010000079.1 GCA_029007885.1 Lachnospiraceae bacterium
ATGCCTGCACCAATGTTACCGTTGACTAACATGATGACAATCTGGACAATGGCAGGTAAAATTGCCAGGGTCATGGCAAAGCTCTGGGAACAACCGGTTTTATACATACTGATGAGTGCAGTTCCGATTCCCAGTATGACGGAAACGAGTGTGCAAATGAGAAAAACGGATATGTTAATTTCGGTTCCGATAATTGAATTAAGCACAGCGATAAGCCTCCTTTGTGGTTTGTTGTTTCTGTTTTTTGATGATATGTTCCTGATAGCAGGTACCGTATTTGGAAAATGATACAGGAAAGATTTCTTCTTCTGAAAGCATTCTGGAAAGCCAGAGTGGACATGCTCCCGGCATTTTTATTTCCATTAATATCCGATCATCCGATAGAAGAGGCAGGCCCTCATCTCCAAGACACAGGTTGAGATCGGTATCGCGCCAGCGCATATTGGAATCAAAAGTGATTCGAAGATCTGCATCCGAAATTCCTGTAAATGCAATACGGTCATATCCGATAAAAACTTTCGGCTTTGTATGGTATTGATTTTGAAACCAGCAGATTTCCCGTCCTATCTGGCCGAAAGAATTCTCTGTTAAAGTATCGCCTGATAAAGTATTATCTGAAGAAGTACTATTTGCAGAAGTACCGACTAGAAAGGGATTCTGTGAAAAAGAATTATCCAGAAATGGACCGGAAAGAACCGCTTCGGTTGTGATTCTTCGTTTGTAAACAATCCCGTCATATTTTTTCTTTAATTCAATAAATACGTTTTCATTTTCTTTTGGAATTCCATAACTGCGTACCCGCAATTTTTCTTTGTAAACCGGTTTTTCAATCGATGTGCGGATTAACTGCCAGTTATCCGTATCATAATAGAGATTGCATATGGAATAATGACTATATAAATCTTCTTTTAAATACGGTTTCATTTTTTGCAAAAGGTACTCCTGCTTGGCAGGTGTCAGAAAGTATTTTTTTTCATAACGTTCAAAACTGCATTGAATTGTCTGTCCCATAAATCATGTCTCCTTGTATTCCTTATGCTTTGTTATCATAAATGACAGACCTAAAGATTACCTAAAGGAAAAATAAAAATTCCTTTAGGTATCCTTTAGCATTCCGGAGTATCATACGTTTATAACAAGCAAGTTGCAGGAGGATATAGAAATGAAATATTCCGAACGAAAAATATCTTTTTTAATATGTAGTATGATTTTAACCGGTGTTTTTTCCGGCTGTTCGAATTCCAAGGACTTGGCAAGTGAAGAAGCTGCTATTATAAAGGATGCAGTTGTTTCAGATGATAGCGGGGATATTACAGCCGATAAGAATGCTGCGCTACAGGAGGTTTTATCAGAAGAGACGGTTTTGCCTGTGGATATGACGGATGCTGTCAGGATTACACTTTCCAATGAGAAGATAGATATATCCGGAAACGGAGCAGAACTCCATGACAATGCAATAACCATTACCCGGGGAGGAACTTATCTTGTGACCGGAGAAATAGCAGATGGGCGGTTAATCATCGATGCAGAGGATGAAGAAGTTACGCTGGTACTGGAAAATGCAGCAATCAGTTGTTCTGACACAAGTCCGCTGTACATTTATCAGTCAAAGATGACAACATTATACCTAATGGAAAATAGTATCAATACACTGACGGATGGAAGTCCGTATTCTTTTGCGGATTCCTATTCGTCAGAAGAAGAGGAAGAACCCAATGCATGCCTATATTCAAAATCTGATCTTGTGATTGCTGGTAGCGGCGAGTTGGAAGTAAATGGCGAATACAAAAATGGAATTACGAGTAAGGATACGTTAAAAATAAAGAGTGCAAAAATAAATGTAAAAGCTATCAATCATGGAATTACGGGAAAAGACAGCTGTGTATTGAAAGATGCGGATGTAAACATCGATGCCGGCGGAGACGGGCTGCGTGCAACCAATGATAAAGATGATTCGTTGGGCAATATCGTCATGGTTGATACTGTGCTTAAGGTTGACAGTGGGGAAGATGGCATACAGGCTGAAAATACGCTGATTATCCAAGGTGGAAATGTTACGATTTGTTCCGGAGGCGGTAATACGCAAAGTGTTGCAGATGGCAATAGTGCGAAAGGCCTCAAGGGAATAAACGGGATCTATTTGTATGATGGTACTTTTCAGTTAGACTGTGCTGACGACGCGGTTCATTCCAATGGAAATATTCTGATTACGGAAGGAGAATATACTATTTCTTCAGCGGATGACGGAATTCATGCCGATCAGAATGCAAAAGTAACGGGAGGAACCATTGATATCCAAAAGAGTTATGAGGGAATCGAAGGTGCATCAGTGGATATAGCCGGGGGTAACATCAGTATTGTAGCCGACGATGACGGAATCAATGCGGCCGGTGGCGCAGATCAGAGTGGTTTCGGGCCACGGCAGGATGCTTTTGCTGAGGGATCGGACTATTATATTTTGATTTCGGGCGGAAAAATTGTGGTAGATGCCGATGGGGATGGTGTTGATGCAAACGGCAGTCTTACGGTTAGCGGAGGCGAACTTTATATCAGCGGTTCGACAAACGATGGAAACGGAGCACTTGATTATGATGGGAAAGCTGTCATTACCGGAGGAACTGTGATTGCTGCAGGCGCAAGCGGTATGACACAAAACTTCGGAGAAGAATCGACGCAGGGTAGTATTCTGTTATCGTTTCCGGAATCCTCGGAAGAAGAAATATGTATCAAAGATGAAGCGGGAAATACACTGGCTAGCTATGCTCCAATGAAAAGTTATAACTGTGTTGTGATAAGCTGTCCGTCTATCGCAGTAGGAAATACGTATACGGTGGAAGCCTGTGGGCAGAGTGTCTCTGTCACCATGAGTAATCTCATCTATGGAAATTCTTCCGGAATGGGAGGCGGAGGAAGAAAAGGCGGCGGTATGGGACGTCCAGACGTAAATATGGAGCTACCGGAAGGAATGGAACGACCGGAAAAAGGAGAAATGCGGGAGGGGATGGAACCACCGGAGAGAATGGAGCGACCGGAGAAATAGAATACGTTTTTCAAACAAAAGCCCCATCCAATTTAATAAAGGATGGGGTGATTTAAATCAATAGGTTGTTTTATCTGCCTCTGCCTTGGTGCGATGGATGGTGCCTTTCGGATGGTGGGGCGGTGCATAGATGACAGAAAGTTTTAAGGGGGCTCTTTCTGTGTTGATAATGTTGTGCCATGATCCCGCAGGAATAAATATCGCGTCCCCACATCCGGCATTCTGCAAAAAATTCAGATCATCTTTACATTCTCCCATTTTGATCAATGCTTTTCCCTGTTCAATCC
>JAQXIR010000080.1 GCA_029007885.1 Lachnospiraceae bacterium
CCGAGGAAGTTGATTTCTTTCTGCATTAAGTATCCAACTGCACATTCACCGCCTTTTGCACGGATGAACTCTGTAACACCTGCTACGGATGCATGTGCTCTGTGAGAAGAACCGAATGCATCACATACATAGACATCTGCAAGATCTGCTAATTCCTTAGAGAATGCTTCACCGTTTTTGGTTTCTTCTGCGCCACGGAAACGTGTATTCTGAAGTAATACAACATCTCCTTCTTTCATTGCTGCAACTGCTGCTGTTGCTGCCTCACCTGTTACATTGTAATCTGAAACAAAGTTTACTTCCTGTCCTAATTTCTCGGAAAGTCTCTTTGCAACCGGTGCTAAAGATTCGCCTTCATTCGGACCATTTTTTACTTTTCCAAGGTGAGAGCAAAGAATTACTTTACCGCCGTCTTTTAATAATTTCTGGATTGTCGGAAGTGCTGCAACAATACGTGTTTCATCAGTAATTTCTCCGTTCTTTAACGGAACATTGAAGTCGCATCTTACTAAAACGCGTTTTCCCTTTACGTTGATATCATCAACTGATTTTTTGTTTAATGACATATTAAATGCCTCCTTATCTTTTTTTATAAAAAAGGTCCGGTCCATAAGACCGGACCTTAACAGGTCTTCACCTAATGTTCTGAACTATTTTAATTCAGAGAAGTATTTGATTGTACGAACCATCTGGCTTGTGTAGGAGTTTTCATTGTCATACCAAGAAACTACCTGAACAAGGTTATCTTCGCCTACCATTGTCTGTGTAGCATCGAAGATTGATCCGTATGTGCTTCCTACGATATCAGAGGAAACGATTTCATCTTCGTTGTATCCGAAGGATTCTGTTGCTGCTGCTTTCATAGCTGCGTTGATTTCTTCTTTTGTTACAGATTTTTCAACTGTTGCAACTAAGATTGTTGTAGATCCTGTAGGTGTAGGAACACGCTGAGCAGATCCGATTAATTTTCCGTTTAATTCCGGAATAACAAGACCGATTGCTTTTGCAGCACCTGTAGAGTTCGGAACGATGTTAACAGCGCCTGCACGGCTTCTTCTTAAATCGCCTTTTCTCTGCGGTCCGTCAAGAATCATCTGATCACCTGTGTAAGCGTGAATTGTGCTCATGATACCGGATTTGATTCCAGCTAAGTCATTTAATGCTTTTGCCATCGGAGCTAAGCAGTTTGTTGTACAGGAAGCTGCAGAAATAATTGTATCTTCCGGTTTTAATGTTGTATGGTTTACATTGTAAACGATTGTAGGAAGGTCATTTCCGGCAGGTGCAGAAATAACAACTTTACGAGCGCCGGCATTGATATGAGCCTGTGCTTTTTCTTTGGATGTATAGAAACCTGTACATTCAAGAACAACGTCTACTTTTAATTCTCCCCAAGGAAGGTTGTTAGCATCTGCTTCTTTGTAAATTGTGATTGTTTTTCCATCAACTGTGATAGAATCTTCACCAGCAACTACTGTGTCAGCTTTTGCGTATTTACCCTGTGAAGAATCATATTTTAACAAGTGTGCTAACATTTTAGGGCTTGTTAAATCGTTGATTGCTACAACTTCATATCCTTCTGCACCAAACATCTGTCTGAATGCAAGACGTCCGATACGTCCGAAACCATTGATTGCTACTCTTACTGCCATTTTTAAATTCCTCCTAAAAATGAATTAATTTATTTTTTCCGACTCACGCAAATCTATGTAAGATAGTATGTGCGATTGTCAAAATTTTATCAGCACTGTTATTGTACATAATTTGCTTTTAAAATTCAAGTCGTAATTCAAAAAATATTGAAAATATAATCATTTCGGGTTTACATGCACCATAATATGTTTAACTTTGGGGAAATTCTTTTCAATATTCTCATGTACTTCTTCCGCTATATTATGTGCTTCCCACAAAGTATAGGAACCGTCTGCCAGAATTTCAACATCTACATAAATCTTATTTCCAAAAATACGTGTCTGCAGTAAATCGATTCCCAAAACATTCTCGTTTTCCATAACACAGTCATAAAGCTGCTTTTCCGTTTCCTCGTCGCAGGAATGGTCTATCATCTTATCCATGGCATCCTTAAAAATATCAAATGCGGCTTTGGCAATAAACAGGAAAATAACGAAACTTGCAACAGAATCCATAATCGGGAAGCCAAGCCTTGCCCCTCCGATTCCGATTAAGGCACCTATCGAGGAAAACGCATCGGAACGATGATGCCACGCGTCTGCCATCAGCGCACTCGAATCAATTTTTTTTGCATAATGTCTTGTATACCAATACATTCCTTCTTTGCTGACAATCGATATGACAGCAACAATCAGGGCTAAGATTCCCGGCACCTGTAAATCGGCATAATTTCCGCCAAAAATATTAGTTAATGCTTTCACGCCGATTCCAAGTCCTGTAATAAAAAGAACCATTGCCAGAACAATCGCCGCAACACATTCCAGTCTTTCATGGCCATACGGATGTTCTTTATCCGATTCCTTTGCGGCAAGGCTGATTCCAATCATTACAACAAAAGTACTGAACACATCCGAAGCTGAGTGAACCGCATCACTTATCATCGCACCTGAATGCGCTACCACACCTGCCAGCAGTTTTGCTGCCGATAATATCAGATTCCCGATAATGGTTATCACGGAGACCCTGTTCGCCACATTCTGAAATTCATCTTTTGTAACCTGTTTTTCTTTTTCCATATTCGTTACCTCCAAGATTTTTGATATCTCTATGGCACTAAATATTTGTGGGAGTTTATTGCGAATGTCTATGAGAAATGTATAAAAAAACACCCACGAATCAGTATTAGCAACTACTGTCCCGCGGATGTAAGATTCCACTGTCACTTCTGTGACCCGACTCCATGATATTCTATCACGGTCTGCTCAGTTTGTACTGTAGATTGATATGCAGTGCAAAGAGTTTTTCAAGAATATCATATGTGCCACTTTTTGTCAAGATAGCGATATTTGTGAATTCTTTGAATTCTGTGATATTTTTGAATTTTGTGGCATTTGCGAATTCTTACTGTTTTGCACGGCGTGGCGGATTTGTACTGGTTTTAGCGTTTTCCCGCTACTTTCACGAGCGTTGCCTAGTAAGAAGTGGCGGATTCATGCTTGTCTTAACATTTCTCCGCTACTTTCGCGAGCGTCATGTAGTAGGAAGTGGAGGATATATACTGGCGTTGGCACTTTCCCGCTACTTTTGCGACAAGAAGTGGCGGATTCATGCTTGTCTTAACATTTCCCCGCTACTTTTGCGACAAGAAGTGGAGGATTCATGCTATGTTTAACATTTCCCCGCTACTTTCGCGAGAATTGCTTGCAGTTTTCCGCCACATGAAATAAACTAAAAAAAACGTATAATGAAAGGAGCCTTTTATGGCTATTATATCCGATTATCATGTACATTCTTCTTTTTCCGGTGATAGTAACACACCTATGGAAAAAATGGTACAGGCAGCAATTCAGATTGGTCTGAAAAGACTGTGTTTTACGGAACATATGGATTTACATTTTCCCTATCTTCCGACAGATGAACCTGATTGTTTTGTTGTCAATACAGATTCCTATTTATATGAATTGTTAATGCTTAAGGAAAAATACCGTTCCCAAATTGATTTACATTTCGGTATTGAATTAGGGTTGCAGCCTTCTGCTTTACGTGAGAATCTGATTTATTCCCGCTCTTACGATTTTGACTTCATTATCGCTTCTTCTCATTTATGCAACGGTCGGGACCCGTATTATCCGGATTTTTATGAGGGCCGCACGGAAGAAGAAGCATACCGTGAATATTTCACAAGCATTCTTGATAATATCAAAACTTTCCAAAATTTTGATGTTTACGGTCATCTGGATTATGTGGTCCGCTATGGCCCAAACAAAGACAAAAACTACTCCTATGAAACGTATCGGGATATCTTCGATGCCATTCTGATGCACTTAATTGAAAACGAAAAAGGAATCGAATTAAATACCGCAGGACTTTCAAAAGGATTAAAAGATATGCATCCTTGTACTGCCGTTTTGAAACGCTATCGGGAACTTGGCGGGGAAATCATAACAATCGGTTCCGATGCCCACAGTCCCGAACAAATTGCCGCTCATTTTGATAAGGCCAGTGAGGTACTGCAGGCATGCGGATTTCAATACTACTGTGTCTTTGCAAACAGAGTTGCGGAATTTTTAAAACTATAGTAAAAGGCGGTTCATTCGTTTAAGAATGACCCGCCCTTTCTTTATTTTACCGTCACCTTTAGTTTGTAAACAACCGGTTTTTCATAAGAAGCCTTTTTACTCGTCGGTGCTTCCCACATCTGTCCGTGATAGTACACATCAAATGTAAGGGTATACGTTCCTTTTTTCACACTGCTGTCACCATTAAAGGAAATTGCTTTCAGTTGTCCGTCTTCCCCAATTTCTGCAGTGATTCCGGAAGGTATTTTTTTCCATGCGGCTGTATTAAGTTCTACTTTTTCAATCTTACCTGTATTATTCTGCAATGTAATTGCCTTTTTATTATTTCCGTTATTCACAAATGTGTAGAATACAGGGCTTCCGCTTGCAGACAGTTTTACCACAGATTGTTTCGGTGTAATCACAATATCTTTTGTTGTTACAACCTTACCGCTTTCTTTCAAAGAAAGAACCAGGCGGAATGCATATTTCCTTCCTTTTGTAAAGTTTACATCTTCTTTTGCAGACACGCTGACTGTTCCGTTTTCATTTAAAACAGGAGAATTGAAGTACTCGGTTCCGTCTAAGATACTTGCTGACAATTTCGCAGGCGCTATAAATGATACGGATTCAATTTCATCGACAAAATTGGATTTTTTAATCGTGTAAGTTACCGCCGAAGTTTCCCGATTCAGTACATCAATTGAACCTTTCGCGCTAACAGTTGCTGCCGGTTCCTTATCATATACCGTTACCGTAACCGGTATGGTCTGTTTGGAAACAACACCGTCATAAACCGGTGTACAGGTAAATTTGTAAGTATTTCCCTGTGGAACTCCTTCAACTTTTGCTTCCAACTTGTTTGTATCCCGGTTATATTGTAGTTTTACATTGGAATCCGGGTTGATTTTCGAAGTTGCCGGAGCATACTCGCATAAAATATCCGAAAGCATTGCATTGCTTTGGCTAATGGATTTTATCGATATACTTGTCGTCTCTCCCGCCGTTTTCCGGTTTACTTTCACTGTTTTCGTGCTGAGTGTAAGTACCGGTTGCGATGTTTCTTTTTCT
>JAQXIR010000081.1 GCA_029007885.1 Lachnospiraceae bacterium
ATCGGAATATCACCAACAATCTCAATTCCTTTATCATTCGCATATTTCTTTAATGCGCGCCACTGTTTTGCAAAATAATATTGCTGAAAACAATAAAAAGAGATTTCTTCCGCAAGTTCCTTACGACATTTGTTAAGTGCCTGTTCTTTCCGGAGTTTCAAATCTCGATCCCACGATGTCCAACTGATTCCGCCGAGAGAATTCTTGATTGCCATGTACAGAGCATAGTCATCAAGCCAGTTTTTATTTTCCTCAACAAAAGCAAGATAGTCTTTATCTTCGTTGATACGGCTGTTTAAAAATGCTTTCTTTAAAAGTTTGAATTTACTGTTAAAAATCTTCTCATAATCCACATATGCCGGAGCATCACCATAGTCACTGTTCTCGCAGTCTTCTTTTGTCAAAAATCCTTTTTCAACAAACTCTTCCAAATCAATATAGTAAGGATTTCCTGCAAATGTTGAAAACGACTGGTAAGGAGAGTCTCCATAGCCGGTCGGTCCAAGAGGAAGTATCTGCCATAATTTCTGTCCGGACTTTTCTAAGAAATCCACAAATTCATAAGCTTCTTTTGAGAATGTTCCGATTCCGTACTTGGAGGGAATACTGGAAACCGCTAAAAGTATGCCGCTTTTTCTCATTTTGTTTACCTTCCTAAGATAAGGCGGAACAAAGCCGCCTTATCTGTTTTTCTGATATATATTTTCTAACCTTTTACAGCACCTGCCACAACACCTTCAATAATGTATTTCTGACAGAATAAATAGAATATAATAATCGGAATGATTGCCAGTACAAGCATTGCCATTAATGCGCCCATATCCTTGTTGCCGTTTGAACCAACAAGCATCTGTACAACAACCGGTATCGTTTTATACTTTGTCGAAACACCGATAACCAAATACGGAAGCAAAAAGTCATTCCAAATCCACATTGCATTTAAGATGGCAACGGTAATTGCAGTCGGTTTTAAAATCGGGAATACAACCCTGAAAAAGTTCTGCAATGGGTTACATCCGTCAATCATAGCCGCCTCTTCAATCTCCAGCGGAATAGATTTTACAAATCCCGCAAACATAAACACGGAAAGTCCTGCGCCGAATCCCAGATACAGGAAACACATTCCGAGCGGATTTCGTAAATGGAACTTATCTGCCAGACTTGTCATCGTAAACATTACCATCTGGAACGGTACAATCATTGAGAATGTAAACATATAATAAATAACAGAAGTTACTTTACTCTTAATTCTTGAAATATAATATGCTGTCATTGATGTAAACAGAATAATCAGTGCTACGGAAACAATTGTAATAAAGAAGGAATAACCGATTGCACTTAAAAGTCCTGTTTTCATTAATCCGTTAACATAGTTGGATAATCCCACAAAAGTATCTCCGGACGGGATAGCAAACGGATCTTTACTGATAAAGAACTTGCCTTTAAATGAGTTAATCAGAATAAAAATAAGCGGATACAGGAAAGCCACCGTAAGCAGGGAGAGAATCACATAAATAATCGCATTCGTCACTCTTCTTTTTGTCATTATTGATCTACCTCCTTACTTCTTGTCAATCTCAACTGAACGAGCGCAATCACGGCTACGAGAACAAAGAACATAACTGCTTTCGCCTGACCAACGCCCTCATATCCGGTTCTTGCATAATAAGTTCTGTAGATATTAAGTGCAAGCAATTCAGTTTTGTTCATCGGCGCGCCGTCTGTTAATGCCTTGTTCTGGTCAAACAGTTTAAAACTGTTTGATAATGTTAAGAACATACAAATGGTAATGGATGGCATAACCATCGGAATTGTTACTTTGGTCAAACGCTGCCATGGTGTTGCCCCGTCAATCTGTGCTGCTTCAATCAGATCCGTCGGAACATTCTGAAGTCCTGCAATATAAATAATCATCATATATCCAATCATCTGCCAATTCATCAGGATAACCAAGCCGATAAATCCGTATTTTGCATTGGATACAATCGTTGTTTCATATCGAAGTAATACCGCATTAATCATCTGCTGCCATGTATAACCTAATACAATACCACCGATTAAGTTCGGCATAAAGAATACGGTTCTGAATAAATTCGTACCTTTCATCTTACGGGTTAACAACAATGCGATTGCAAATGCAAACAAGTTAATTGTAAGAATCGATACAATGGTAAAGCATGCTGTAAGAAGCAATGCATTTAAAAAGTCCTTATTATCGGTAAATGCACGAACATAATTATTAAGACCGACCCATTTAGCATTCTTTACGGTAGTAAATTCACAAAAGGATAAATATAAACCCTGAATAAACGGAATAATAAATGCAAAGGCAAAGGCAAGAAGGGTAGGTACGGTGAAAATAACGAAATATTTTTTTAGTGTCTTCTGCATATGATTTCTCCTCCACCTAAATAATAGAATCTGTTTCTATTACGTTATTACTGTAAAAGGGCAAGTGGCAGTTCTCTGCTACTTGCCCCCTTATTACATAATTCTAATTACTGTGCGAGTGCTGCTTTTTCTTCAGCCCATCTTGTTACAACTGTGTTCTTAACATCATCCCATGTCATGTTGCCATTGCAGTACTCAAGTAATGCTGCACCAAAGTCATCTTTGAATGCCTGGCTCGGGAATGTTGTGAAGTTCCAGCTTACGCTTGTTTTTCCACCTTCCATGAAACGATACATTTCTTTTGCTAACGGATCAGAAGGTTTCTCGTCATCACCGAATGTTGTGAACGGTGCTGCGTTTCCTAATGTATTAACCATGTAGTTCTTTCCTTCATCAGAGGAAATCATCCAGTTAACGAAGTCTTCAGATGCTTTCTGATCTTCAGCAGATGCCTGGCTGTTGATACACCAGAAGTTTTCTGTACCTGTACATAATCCCTGGTTTTCTTCACCTGCAACACCTGTGTAAATCGGCATGAATTTAACGTCATCAGCATTTACAACGTTACCTTCAACATCTGCGATCTGTCCCCAGCCCCAGTTACCGTTCTGAACCAGTGCACATTCGCCAAGTGCGAATTCAGCCATGGAGTCTGTTACGGATTTGCTTCCTAATAATGTAGGAGCGCATGTAGAGTTGTTGATGTATAAATCGAAAATGTTCTTGAAGTTGTCACTGTATGTGAATTCAAGGTCTGCTAAATCAGATACGCCTTTGTCCTTGTATTCATAGTATACAGGAATGTTTGCAAGGTGTGTCTGCCATCTCCAGTCTTCACCAGGAAGAAGTGATGTAGAAGCGAATACGCCCTGGATTCCAAGTTCATCTTTCTTAGCTGTCATATCTTCAACAACTGCTTTTAATGTATCGAAGTTGTTGATTTCGTCAACGCTTGCTGCTTTAGCATCTGCTGTTGCGAAGTATTTTTCCATGATAGCGTTGTTGTAGATGATACCGTATGTTTCTACTGTGTAAGGAATACCGTATACTCCGCCGTCATCTCCTGTAACTGCTAAGGATTTGTCAGATAACGCATTGTAAAGTTCTGTATCTTTTAAATCTTTGCAGTAATCTTTCCAGTTCTGGTAACCAACAGGTCCGTTAATCTGGAATAATGTAACAGGTTCGGACTGAGCGATTTCAGTCTTTAAAACTTCTTCATATGTTCCGCTTGCTGCAGTAACAACTTTTACTTCTACGCCTGTAGCTTCTGTATAAGCTGCTGCGATTTCCTGCCAAGCTTCATCAACTTCCGGTTTGAAGTTTAAGTAATAAACTTTTCCGGTTCCTGTAGCTTCTTCTGCTGCTGCTGTTTCTTCTGCCGGTGCTTCTGTTGCTGCATCATCTGCTGCCGGTGCTTCTGTTGCTGCTTTGTCGCCACATCCAACAAGTAAAGCAGAAACCATTGCTACACTGAGTAATGCACTGAGTAATTTCTTTTTCATTTCTTTTTTTCTCCCTTTCCTAAATGTTTTGAGATTTTTCTCACCCTTTGCTATGTTTCAGGACGTTTCTAAGCGATATCGGTATCGATTTCGGTATCGGTTTCGGTAACGTTTCCGAAACATGCTTAAATATTATCACAATACCTTATCTTTTACAATGGCTTTTTCACATTTTCATCGTTTGGTAAAAAATGCGGTGGTTAATTTTGTGCAATTTGCACAATGCAATACAAAACCCGACTACATTTTCATGTAGCCGGGCTTCCAAAATTATAAAGTAGGGGGTACTTTAGTGAAATATGCGTTTTTCATTACTGTAATTTCCAGATGTCTCTATTATAGTCTGCAATAGTTCTGTCGGATGAGAAGAATCCTGCTTTTGCAATATTTACAAGCATCATCTGTTCCCATTTATCGCGATCTTTGTAGTCTTCCAACATCTTGTCTTTTACTGCAATATAATCTTCCAGGTCAAGCAGCGTCATAAACCAGTCTTTGTTAATCAACTCCTTATAAAGTCTTTCAAGATTTTCTTTGTGACCCGCTTTTACCACTTCATCACTGATAATAAAGTCAACAGCTTCTTTGATTACAGGAGATTTCTCATAGTAATCTTTGGATACATAATCTGCTTTCTCGTAATGCTTAATAACTTCTTCTGACTTTTCACCGAAGATATAAATATTATCTTTTCCGACAAGTTCATCAATTTCTACGTTTGCACCATCACTTGTACCAAGTGTAACGGCACCGTTTACCATCAATTTCATGTTACCTGTTCCGGATGCTTCTTTCGATGCAAGTGAAATCTGCTCAGATATGTCTGCTGCAGGAATCAGTTTTTCCGCATAACTTACATTATAGTTTTCTACCATAACTACTTTCATGTACGGACTTACATCAGGATCGTTATTTACGATTTCCTGTAATACTAATAACAAGTGAATGATATCCTGTGCAATTACATAAGCAGGAGCTGCCTTTGCACCAAAAATAAAGGTGATTGGTGTAGAGGGTTTCTTGCCGCCTTTGATTTCCAGATATTTATGGATAATGTAAAGGGCATTCATCTGCTGACGTTTATATTCATGAAGTCTCTTAATCTGAACATCAAAAATCGAATTCGGATCAACTTTAACGCCTTCTCTTTCCAGAAGATAATCTGCAAGAATTTCCTTTTTCTCTTTTTTGATTGCAAGCAGTTTCTTTAAGAATTCCTTATCATCTTTGTGTTCTAACAGTTTTTCGAGCGCAAGCGCATCTTTCTTAAAGTCGTTTCCGATTGTGTCGGAAATCAGTTCTGTCAGTTCTCTGTTACAAGACATCAACCATCTTCTGAATGTAATACCATTTGTCTTGTTGTTGAATTTTTCCGGATAAATCTTATAAAAATGATTCAATTCGGAGTCTTTCAAAATCTCTGTATGGATTGCTGCAACACCGTTTACAGAGAATCCGTAGTGGATGTCAATGTGCGCCATGTGTACTCTTTCATCTTTATCAATGATATACACTCTTTCATCAGAGTATTTTGCACGTACTCTTGCATCGAGTTCCTTAATAATCGGTACCAACTGCGGAACTACTTTTTCCAAATATTTTAGCGGCCATTTTTCAAGTGCCTCTGCAAGAATTGTATGGTTTGTATAAGCACATGTTTTACTGATTACTTCAATTGCCTCATCCATGGTAAATGCTTTATCGTATACCAGAATTCTGATAAGTTCCGGGATAATCATGGACGGATGCGTATCGTTGATCTGGATCACAGCATGCTCATACATCTTTCGCAGGTCACACTTATTGTCCTTGAGCTCTTTTAAAATAAGCTG
>JAQXIR010000082.1 GCA_029007885.1 Lachnospiraceae bacterium
ATAAGGTAGAGATTACGAATTCTTCGTACCTTACCATTTCACATAATCGTAAATATCTGTATTCTATTACGGATTTTGGAGTGGAGGCATATCGGATTGAACAGGACGGCAGTTTATCTGTTATTAATTCTGCTTCCATAAACGGAATGAGAGGATGCTATCTGTCTACGGATTATCAGGATGAATACTTATTTGTGGCAGGATACCATGACGGAAAGATTACTGTATTGCGTCTGAATGAAGATGGCAGTATTAAGGAAATTACAGATGAAATTTTCCATAAGGGATGGGGCAGCATTGCAGAACGAAATTTTCGCCCGCATGTAAATTGTGTGAAGATGACAAGAGATAATAAATATCTTTGTGCGGCAGATTTGGGTATGGATCACGTAGATGTTTACCGTTTTGACCATGTGAACGGGAAATTGAAACTTGCTGATATCATCCGAAGTGAGCAGGAATCGGCACCTCGTCACATCAAATTCTCAAAAGACGGAAGATTCCTTTATATTGTTCATGAATTAAAAAACTATATTGATGTTTATACATATCAGGATGTAAATGACAACCCGGAATTTGAAAAAATACAGACGATTTCAACGCTGAACAATTATCATGCCGGCGGCTCTGCTGCCAGTGCTTTAAATCTTTCCGCAGACTATAAATATGTGTGCAGTTCGAATGCGGGAGATAACAGCGTAATCTTATATTCCATAGATCAAAAGACGGGAATGCTTAAAAAGATTTTATGCCTGCCAATCAGCGGAGACTATCCGAAGGATGCAGCCTTGTTCCCGGATAATAAACATCTAGTTTCGTTAAATCACGAATCGAACACAATGACATTTTTTCATGTTGATTTAGAAAAAGGATTACTTGTAATGAATGGAAGAGAGATGCCTGTTGAAAGACCAAACTGTGTTATCTTTCATAAACTGTCGCAGCAAGAAGATGCATAATAAAAACCCCGTTAGATTTTAATGTTTCATCTAACGGGGTTTTTATAAAGTTATAAACAAAAATTATTTCTGATAAAAGTCAATGATAGAGGCAAGCTTTGAGGACATGTTTTCCATAAGCAGATCCAGAATCGTCACGCAAACCATGGATTCCACTACAACAACGGCACGGGGAACAATGACAGGGTCGTGTCGGCCATGAATGGATATCGTGGTTTCTTCTCCTGCGTTTGTCACTGTATTTTGTGACTTGGCAATAGACGGAGTAGGTTTCACATGAGCACGAAGTATGATTTCGCTTCCGTCACTCATACCACCTAAGATACCGCCGCTGTGATTAGAAGATTTTTGAACTTTGCCATCTTCTATATGAAAAGGATCATTATTCTCGGAACCTTTTTTTTGACTGACCAAAACACCGTCGCCGACTTCTACAGCTTTTACAGCACCGATTGACATTAAGGCTTTTGCCAGTTGTGCATCGAGTTTATCAAAAACAGGTTCGCCGATTCCGACAGGCATATGCTCAACTACACATTCAATAATACCGCCTGCTGAATCTGTTTCTTTCATACAGGCTGTCAGATATTCTTCTGCCTTTGCGGAAGCAGCAAGATCAGGCATATAAATCGGAGAAGAGAAGATGTCTTTTTGAGAAAAATGAGTACCTTCTGCGACAATCGGACCAATGGCACGGGTATATGCCATTACGGAAATATTTAAAGAAGCAAGAATCTTAGAAGCAATGGCACCGGCGACAACACGTCCGATTGTTTCGCGGCCGGAAGAACGTCCGCCACCGCGATAATCACGGAAACCGAACTTTTGCTCGAATGTATAATCGGCATGTCCGGGACGGTAAACATTTGCTATATTACTATAATCACGGCTTATCTGAGAAGTGTTGCGAATCATAACACTAATCGGAGTACCGGTTGTTTTCCCTTCAAAGACACCCGACAAAATTTCGGGCATATCCGCTTCATTACGCTTTGTGCCGTAAGGATTACTTCCTGGACGACGTCTTTTTAGAAAGATACAAAGATCTTCTTCGGAAAGTGAAAGCCCTGCAGGGACTCCGTCTACAACGACGCCGATTGCTTTGCCGTGAGATTCTCCCCAGGTGGTGATTGTAAAATGATTTCCAAAAGATGAGCCAGCCATATGGACCTCCGAATACAATTTTTTTCCATTATACTCAAAATCATTTTTCTGCTCAAGTAAATTTAAGGAAATAGGAAATAAATACTGTACAAAAGTTGAAATCATGATATGATATACACAGGAATTTAGTGAATATTGACGATGGATAACACATGAAACGGATTCGTTTTGCATGTGAGAGATACGTCAGGAGAAAATATGATAAGTGAAGTACAAAGCAAGCATATCAAACGCTATCAGAAGTTTGCCAAAAAGAATATTGTTTGTAAATATATAGCCACGGTAATGATTGTGATTTCTGTCTTCGCAAGGACATTATTTCGTTTTCAGAAACGAAATCTTGTTGTTGGAATGCAGTTGATTGTCATCGGACTTGTTTTTTTTATGAATGCAAGTTTTGCACCGCCATCGTTTCAGGAATCTTTGCAGGAGACGGATATCATAACGGATTCTGAAGATATACAACAAGAGTACGATACTGAACAACAGGTTGAACTGACAGAATATCCGCAAGAAAGTGACGGAGCAAATCTGGACGATTTAATGGCACAGACTGTTCATCTGGATACAACAAAGCAGGAGCAGAAAGACGGAGAACTGTTCCACAAGGATGACTGGAATCTATTACTTGTGAATAAGCAACACCCGATACCGGAAGATTATACATTTTCCCTTGGCACCATTAAGGGAAGCATGCAGTGTGATGAACGAATTATCGAGCCCTTAACGGAAATGTTTGCAGCTGCAAAAGAGGAAGGTATTAATTTGGAAGTACGTTCCCCATATCGTGATATTTCCCGACAGGAATATCTGTTTGACCGTAAAATGAAAACTTTTATGAATAAAGGATATTCTTATATGGATGCTTATAAAACAGCATCCATTACCGTGACGGTGCCGGGAGCAAGTGAGCATCAGATCGGACTTGCTGTTGATATTACATGCGATACTTATGCAGCATTGGATGAAGGATTTGAAAACACGGATGCCGGTCGGTGGCTTGCACATCATAGTAGTGAATATGGGTTTATCCTCCGCTATCCCAGGGGAAAAGAAGAGATTACCGGAATACAGTATGAGCCGTGGCATTATCGATATGTCGGGAAAGAAGCAGCAACCATTATTATGAATGAGAATATCACATTGGAAGAATTTGTAGAGAATCTATAATATGAGTGAAAAGAGCTATCGAATCATCTGTCGTGAAGGCAGAGCAAAAAGAGCAGAATTTGAAACAGTACACGGGGTCATTCAGACCCCTGTATTTATGAATGTGGGAACTGTTGCAGCCATTAAGGGGGCTGTCTCAACACAGGACCTTGAACAGATTAAAACGCAGGTTGAATTATCAAACACTTACCATCTCCATGTACGTCCGGGGGATAAACTGATAAAAGAGATGGGCGGACTCCATAAGTTTATGTCATGGAACAAACCTATTTTAACGGATTCCGGTGGATTTCAGGTGTTCTCGCTTGCGGGTCTTCGCAAAATTAAGGAAGAAGGGGTCACCTTTCATTCCCATGTAGATGGTCGTATCATTTTTATGGGACCGGAAGAAAGTATGCAAATACAGTCAAACCTCGGTTCTACAATTGCCATGGCATTTGATGAATGTGCACCGGCGCTTGCAGAGCGCTCTTATGTACAGCCTTCCGTAGAACGCACAACAAGATGGCTGAAACGGTGCAGTAATGAAATAAAACGCTTAAACTCTCTTGATGATACTGTTAACAAAAAGCAGCTTTTGTTTGGCATTAACCAGGGAGCGGTTTATGATGATATCAGAATAGAGCATGCCAAGATTATTTCCGAGATGAATCTCGATGGATATGCAATCGGTGGACTTGCAGTTGGTGAAAGCCATGAACAAATGTATCATATCATCGAAGAAACAGTTCCATATCTTCCGGTTGATAAGCCGACATATCTTATGGGTGTCGGAACTCCTGCCAATATTTTGGAAGCTGTAGAGCGGGGAATTGACTTTTTTGATTGTGTTTATCCGACACGAAACGGAAGACACGGACACCTTTATACAAACCATGGAAAGATTAATCTGTTTAACCGTAAATATGAAAAGGATATGCGGCCGATAGAAACAGGGTGCGGTTGTCCTGCCTGTCAAAGGTATTCGCGTGCCTATATCAGGCATCTTTTAAAAGCAAAAGAAATGCTTGGCATGCGTCTGTGTGTACTGCACAATTTGTATTTTTACAATACGATGATGGAAGAGATCAGAGAAGCACTTGAAAAAGGTGAATTTGCCGCATATAAAAAGCATAAACTCGAAAGCATGGCAGAACCGGAATTATAAAATTTTTCAAAAGAATTGCAAATAACTTGATGAATCAGGAAATTTTGTGTATGATTGCATATAGAAAATAAGCTAAAGGAGAGAACAAAATGGGTATTATGTTATCAGCAGAAACAGCAGCCGGCACATCCGGAATTGTCATGGTTGTATATTTGGTATTGATTTTTGCCTTCATTTATTTTTTAATGATTCGTCCGCAGAAAAAAGAGCAGAAAAGAATGACTGCAATGCTTTCCGCACTGGAAATCGGTGACAGTATTTTAACAAATAGCGGATTTTACGGAGTTGTAATTGATATTACGGATGATACGGTTATTGTTGAATTCGGAAGCAATAAAAACTGTAGAATTCCAATGCAGAAGACTGCAATTGCACAGGTTGAAAAACCGGAAGCGTAAAAACATTAAAATCATGAAGCAAGTAAAAAACCCCTTTCTTTGAAAAATGAAAAGAAAGGGGTTTTCCATAAACACAGGTTATAGAATCTATAATAGATATATATATTATGGATGAAAAAATTGTGATATACTAAATGTGATTCTTTATAAAAGAAAAGGAAGGAAATTTAAAATGGAATTACATATTGCATGTATCGGTGGGGACGGAATTGGTCCGGAAATTATAGCGGAAGCAAAAAAAGTGCTTGCAAAAGTATGTGAAAAATATCAACACACTATAGAATATGATGATATCTTAATGGGAGGAGCATCTATTGATGTTTACGGAGTACCTCTTACGGATGAAACAATTCAAATCGCAAAAAGCGCAGATGCGGTACTGATGGGATCCATCGGAGGAGATACCAATACATCGCCATGGTATCAATTAGAACCGGGTCTTCGACCTGAGGCAGGTCTTTTAAAAATACGAAAAGAACTGAATCTTTTTGCCAATCTGCGTCCGGCTGTATTGTTTCCGCAACTTGCCGGGGCATGTCCTTTAAAAGAGGAAATCAGCAATGCAGGATTTGATATGCTGATTATGCGAGAACTGACAGGCGGCTTATATTTTGGAGAACGCTATACGACAGTGGAAAATGGCATCGCAAAAGCGGTGGACACGCTGACTTATACGGAAGAAGAGATTAGAAGAATCGCAATAAAAGCATTTGAAATAGCAAGGGTCAGAAGAAAGAAAGTAACAAGTGTTGATAAGGCAAACGTACTGGATTCTTCCAGACTCTGGAGAAAAGTAGTCAACGAGGTGGCAAAAGATTATCCGGATGTTGCATTAGAACATATGCTTGTTGACAACTGTGCAATGCAGCTGGTAAAAGATCCGGCACAGTTTGATGTTATTTTGACTGAAAATATGTTTGGAGATATTTTATCTGATGAAGCAAGTATGGTAACCGGTTCAATCGGCATGTTAGCTTCAGCCAGCATGAATGACACAAAATTCGGACTTTATGAACCAAGTCACGGTTCAGCACCGGATATTGCAGGAAAAAATATTGCAAATCCGATTGCAACGATTCTTTCTGCTGCGATGATGTTAAAATACTCGTTTGGAATGGAGGAAGAATCCAAAGCAATTGAAACGGCAATTCATAAGGTACTTTCTGAAGGATATCGAACGGCTGATATTATGTCACAAGATAAGAAAAAAGTATCCTGCAGTGAAATGGGCACACTTGTAGCAGAAAGAATTTGATTTTAGAATATTTTACTGATACAATTTTGAAAGAATAATACTCTCGGTGGAGGATAAGAATAAGATGAAAAGTGATGTAGCGAAAAAAGGAGTGGGACAGGCTCCGCACAGATCCCTGTTCAATGCGTTGGGATATACAAAAGAAGAAATGGAACGCCCGCTTATCGGAATTGTCAGTTCCTACAATGAAATCGTTCCGGGACATATGAATCTTGATAAAATAGCAAATGCCGTGAAAATGGGCGTTGCAATGGCAGGAGGTACACCGGTCATGTTCCCTGCAATCGCAGTATGCGACGGAATTGCAATGGGACATATCGGTATGAAATATTCTCTTGTTACAAGAGACCGGATTGCGGACAGTACAGAATGTATGGCATTGGCACATCAATTTGATGCTCTGGTATGCATTCCAAATTGTGATAAAAATGTTCCCGGTCTTTTAATGGCGGCTGCACGTCTTAATATTCCGACGATATTCGTTTCAGGAGGACCGATGCTTGCAGGAAGAGTAAAAGGCTGCAAGACAAGTCTTTCCAGCCTGTTTGAAGCAGTCGGCGCCCAGGCTGCCGGTAAGATCACAATGGAAGAACTTGAAGAATTTGAAGAAAAGGCATGTCCGACATGTGGGTCCTGCTCAGGTATGTATACGGCAAACTCCATGAACTGTCTGACGGAAGCGATTGGAATGGGACTTCCGGGGAACGGAACGATTCCTGCTGTATATTCGGAACGTATCCGTCTTGCAAAACATGCGGGAATGAAGGTTATGGAACTGCTGAAAAAGGATATTAAACCACGAGATATTATGACAAAGGAAGCATTTTATAATGCTTTGACAGTGGATATGGCACTTGGATGTTCTACAAACTCGATGTTGCATCTTCCGGCGATTGCACATGAAGCAGGAATTGAACTGGATCTTTCAATCGCCAATGAAATCAGTGCCAAAACACCGAATCTTTGTCATCTTGCACCGGCAGGCCATACCTATATTGAAGAGTTGAATGAAGCAGGAGGCGTTTATGCAGTTATGAATGAACTGAATAAAAAGAACCTGTTATATACAGACGGCATTACTGTAACAGGTAAGACTGTCGGAGAAAACATTGAAGGATGTATCAATAAAAACCCTGAGGTAATCAGACCAATAGAAAATCCGTACAGTGAAGTCGGCGGTATTGCTGTTTTAACCGGAAACATTGCACCGGATACCTGTGTGGTAAAGCGTTCTGCGGTAGTAGAAGAAATGCTTGTACATGAAGGACCGGCACGTGTTTTTGATTGCGAGGAAGACGCCATTGCAGCCATCAAGGGCGGTAAGATTGTAAAAGGAGATGTTGTTGTCATTCGATATGAGGGACCTAAAGGCGGACCGGGTATGAGAGAAATGCTAAATCCGACTTCGGCAATTGCAGGAATGGGTCTTGGCTCAAGCGTGGCATTAATAACTGATTGAAGATTTTCAGGTGCCTCAAGAGGTGCTTCCATCGGACATGTGTCTCCGGAAGCAGCGGTAGGAGGCCCGATAGCGTTGATAGAAGAAGGGGATATCATTAAAATTGATATTCCGAATAATACAATCAATATGGATGTCAGTGATGAAGTACTGGCTGAAAGAAAGAAGAATTGGAAACCAAGAGAACCTAAGGTGACGACAGGCTATCTTGCAAGATATCGTGAACTGGTTACCAGCGGTAATCGGGGAGCAATTTTGGAAATGCCTAAAAATAAGTAAGATAAGCGTAAAGGTGGAGGAAAAGGTACATGCAGTTAACAGGCGCTGAAATTGTAATCGAATGTTTAAAAGAACAGGGAGTAGACACCGTTTTCGGCTATCCGGGCGGTACGATTTTGAATGTATATGATGCACTGTACAAACATCAGGATGAAATTTTTCATGTTCTGACATCCCATGAACAGGGGGCTGCTCATGCAGCTGACGGATATGCAAGAGCGACCGGAAAAGTCGGTGTTTGTATGGCAACAAGCGGTCCGGGTGCCACAAATCTTGTGACGGGAATTGCTACGGCATATATGGATTCTGTCCCCATGGTAGCCATTACAGCCAATGTTGTATTACCGCTTTTGGGAAAAGATACCTTTCAGGAAGTAGATATTGCCGGTGTTACCATGCCGATTACGAAACACGGATATATCGTAAAAGACGTGAAACAATTAGCCAAGACGATTCGCAGAGCATTTGAAATTGCACAGAGCGGACGTCCGGGGCCGGTTATTGTTGATATAACGAAAGATGTTACTGCAGCAGTCTGTGAGTATACAAAAGAAACACCAAAGAAACCGGAAAAGCCGGCCAAGTACTCACAAAAGGATATTGATAAGGCTATTGCCGCAATCAAAGAATCCAAAAGACCTTATATCTATCTTGGAGGTGGAGCTATTGCATCGGGAGCCGATAAAGAAGTGACAGAATTTGCAAGACGTATTGATGCACCGGTATGTGATACGCTTATGGGGAAAGGTGCATTTGACGGTAACAGCGAGCGCTATACCGGCATGATTGGTATGCATGGGACAAAAACTTCTAATTTCGGAGTCAGTGAATGTGATCTGCTTATTGCACTAGGAGCAAGATTTTCTGATCGAGTTGTCGGAAATGCAAAAAAGTTTGCCTCGAAGGCTAAAGTACTACATATTGATATAGATGCTGCGGAAATTGACAAGAACATCAAAACATATGCGTCTATTGTGGGAGATTTAAAAGAAATTCTGTCTAAGATAAATGCTTCTTTGGAAGAACAGCATCACGATGAGTGGATGAATCACATCAAAGAATTAAAAGAAAAGTATCCGCTTACTTACAATAAAGATAAATTAAGCTGCCCTTACATTATGGAGGAAATCTACCGCATCACAAAAGGAGAAGCGATTATTACGACAGATGTCGGACAGCATCAGATGTGGGCGGCTCAATACTATCATTATACAAAACCGAGAACTTTCCTTTCTTCGGGAGGACTTGGAACAATGGGATACGGACTTGGTGCCTGTATCGGAGCCAAGATGGGGCAACCCGACAAAATCTGCATCAATATTGCCGGTGACGGGTGCTTCCGCATGAACATGAATGAACTGGCAACGGCTTCCCGATACGGAATTCCGATTATTCAGGTTATCATAAATAATCATGTTTTGGGAATGGTCAGACAGTGGCAGACATTATTCTACGACCACAGATATTCACAGACAGTGCTTGACGATAAAGTGGATTTCCAAAAAGTGGCAGAAGGACTCGGGTGTGAAGCGATTACTGTTTCCACAAAAGAGGAAGTTGCTCCGGCTATCGAAAAAGCAATCAGTTTGAAAAAACCGGTTGTGATTAATTGTCTGATTGATAAAGATGACAGTGTGTTCCCGATGGTTCCGGCAGGAGCGCCAATTTCTGATGCTTTTGACGAAGATGATTTAAAAAAGCAGAAAGCATAAGAAAGGTATTAACACAATAAGATAGAATGATAAACAGTTTTGGGAGTACAGATGAAAAAGTATGTAAAGATTTCTGTTCTTATCATATTAACTGTCACAATATTGCTGGGTCTGGTTTATCTGGGCCTGGCAGTTTATTATAAGAACGGTTTTTCCTACGGAACATATATCAATGGGATATACTGTACCGGAAAAAGTGTGGAAGAGACACAAGAAGAACTGAATAACTCATTTAGCTATGAGGGACTTACTATTCATTCACAAAAGAAGACTCTTTTTCTAAAGGCAGAAGAAATTGAGTATTCTTTTGATTTTCGAGAGCCTCTTATCCAATATCGGAGCAGACAAAATCCTTATCTTTGGATTGAGAACTTATGGCAGGATCATACGGCGCTTAACCTGAATCCGAAAGGAAGTTTCAATGCAGAAAGTGCTGATAACTGGATTTTAAAGAACTTCTCTCCTAATGTGGAAAAGCAGGAAGTTTTAATTAAACTTACCGGGAATGGATATGAATTGAGGAACAACAAGCAAGGTATTCCGGTTATCGAAAAAATTGAAGAGACAATAAAACAGGCATTGGAAAAAGGACAGTCAGAAATTTGGCTCGATGAATCAATCTGCTTTCAGGATATCCCCTATACGGAAAATGAAAAAAAACTGATGTCTCTTTATGAACATATCGGTGAATTTCAACAAAAAGAGATTGTTTATTCGTTCGGAAGTGAATCTGTAACACTTTCTCCAAAAAATCTGGCAGATGTTCTGCAAAAAGAGGAAACAAGCGGGCTTCCTTACTTTGATGAAAATGGTCTTTTGGCTGTAAGTGAAGAAAACATACAGCAATTGTTAAAAGATATCATGAATCCTTATCATACTTATCGAAATCATCATTTTTTAACACATGATGGGCAAGAAGTCTATATTAATACCGGGAACTACGGAAACGAAATTAACTTTAAAACAGAAGCAAAATGGTTATATGGTTTTTTGAATTCTGAAGAAAAAGAAGCAAAACGAAAACCGGAATATAAAAAGGAAGCATTGTTTCAGGAAAAGAATGATATCGGCGATACTTATATCGAAGTTGATATGACGAATCAAAAATTGTATTATATCAAAGATGGGGAACTGCTTCTGGAATCGGAAGTTGTAACAGGAAATACCGGCAAAAACAGGGCTACACCACAGATGGTATGCTATGTGTACGGAAAGCAGAGAAAGAGAACTCTGAAAGGCCCGGGATATGAAGCATTTGTAAATTACTGGATGCCGGTAAACGGAGGAATCGGAATTCATGATGCTTCTTGGAGGTCGGAATTTGGCGGAAATATCTATCAGACAAACGGGTCACACGGCTGTATTAATATGCCGATAGAAAATATGGAAACTTTGTACAGGGAAACAAAAATCGGAACGCCGGTAGTCTTATATTATCTGGATGAGAGCGAATCATAAAACAGGAATTGACGGAAGATAGAAAAAAATGTAAAATACATGTTATGTGTAAAATACATAGTAAAATTATAAATTGTAATAGAGTGGAGGAATCAGATAGTGGCCAGAGTGTATAACTTTTCAGCAGGTCCGGCAGTTTTACCTGAAGAAGTATTAAAAGAAGCTGCAGAAGAAATGTTAGATTATAGGGGAACCGGGATGTCCGTTATGGAGATGAGCCATCGATCTAAGGCCTTCGAGACAATCATAAACGAGGCAGAAGCCGATTTGAGAGATCTTTTACAAATACCGGATAACTATAAGGTATTGTTCCTGCAGGGCGGAGCAAGTCTTGTGTTTGCATCGGTTCCGATGAACCTTATGAAAAACAGAAAAGCAGGTTATATTTTAACCGGTCAATGGGCAAAGAAAGCATTTGCAGAAGCAAAGATTTATGGTGAGGCAGTGGAGCTTGCTTCTTCAGCAGATGAAACATTTTCCTATATTCCTGATTGTTCCGATCTTCCGATTACAGAAGATATGGATTATGTGTATATTTGTGAAAACAATACGATTTACGGTACTAAATATCACACACTTCCGAATACGAAAGGGAAAATACTTGTTTCGGATGTTTCTTCCTGTTTCTTATCCGAACCGATGGATGTAACAAAATACGGTATGATTTATGCCGGGGTCCAGAAAAATGTAGGACCGGCAGGTGTTCAGATTGTTATTATCAGAGAAGATCTGCTTACGGATGATGTTCTTCCGGGAACACCGACAATGATGAAATACAAAATTCATGCAGATAATGCTTCCTTATATAACACGCCGCCTGCATACGGTATTTACATCTGCGGAAAAGTATTTAAATGGTTAAAGAAAATGGGCGGTCTTTCCGCGATGAAGGAATACAACGAAAAGAAAGCAAAAGTGCTTTATGATTATTTGGACGAAAGCAAACTGTTTAAAGGAACTGTAAGAAAAGAAGACAGATCTTTGATGAATGTTCCGTTTGTTACAGGTGACAGTGAGTTAGATGCCAAATTTGTCAAAGAAGCAAAAGAAGCAGGATTTGAGAATTTAAAAGGACATCGTACCGTGGGAGGTATGAGAGCCAGCATTTACAACGCAATGCCGATAGAAGGTGTTGAAAAACTTGTGGAATTCATGAAAAAATTTGAGAAAGAAAATCTAAAATAGATTATGAGGAAATAGAAATGTTTAAATATCATTGTTTGAATCCAATCGCAAATGTTGGCCTTCAGAATTTTACAGATAATTATAAAAGAACGGAAGATGTAAATGAGGCGCAAGGTATTTTAGTCCGCAGTGCTTCCATGCATGAAATGGAGCTTGGTGAAAATCTTTTGGCAGTTGCCAGAGCAGGTGCAGGTGTAAACAATATACCGTTAGATGCTTGCGCAGAAAAAGGAATTGTTGTATTTAACACACCGGGAGCTAATGCAAACGGCGTTAAGGAACTTGTAATCGCCGGAATGTTGTTAGCTTCACGTGATATTGTTGGCGGAATTGAATGGGCAAAATCAGACAAAGACGATGAGAATATTGCAAAAGCAACAGAAAAGGAAAAGAAAAAATTCGCCGGTACGGAAATCGAGGGAAAGAAACTCGGAATTATCGGACTCGGTGCAATCGGCGTTAAAGTCGCAAATGCAGCTGTTCATTTGGGAATGGAAGTATATGGCTATGACCCATATCTTTCGGTTGATGCTGCATGGAATTTGAGCCGTTCCGTAAAGCATGTACTTAATGTGGAAGAAATCTATGAGGAATGTGATTTTATCACAATTCATGTTCCGGCACTTCCTTCTACAAAAGGAATGATTAATAGCGATGCTATCTCACTGATGAAAGACGGAGTCATTCTTCTCAACTTTGCGAGAGATGTTCTTGTAAATGAAGAAGATGTTTTGGAAGCTATTGCATCCGGTAAAGTACGCAAATATGTTTCCGATTTCCCGAACCCTACAACAGCAGGCAAAGAAGGCTGTATTGTAATTCCTCATCTGGGAGCATCTACAGAAGAATCCGAAGATAACTGTGCAGTTATGGCAGTAAAAGAATTAAAGAATTATTTGGAAAACGGTAATATTGTTAATTCCGTAAACTTCCCGAACTGCGACATGGGAATCTGTTCACAGGCAGGACGTGTAGCGGTAGCGCACAAAAATATTTCAGGTATGATTTCGAAATTTACGACGGTATTCGGTGATAACGGAATCAACATTACAGATATGATGAATAAATCAAAAGGAGACTGGGCTTACACTATGTTAGATGTGGAAAGTGCGGTGTCCGAAGAAATTGTTGAACAGCTCGCCAAAATTGATGGTGTAGTACGTGTACGTGTTGTAAAATAAAAGGAGTTTTAAAACTTCTAAAAAAATCGCTTAAGCCTCCTCAGGCCTAGGCGATTTTTTATAATGAATTAAACAATTCTATGATTCTTCTGGTGAAATAGCATCCATAAATTTTTCATTCATTTCATTATTATATTTTACGGCATGCTCTGTTGCCAAGTCCATGTATTTGATGAATACGTCCTCAACATTCATTTTATGCTTCATCGCAAGTTCCTGTAAAATGGGACGAAGTTTTTCGAGTTGTTCGGAGATACGAACTTTTTGGGGGTCAATATCCGGCATCACTTTATCCGCATATTCCATAATTGTATTTAAAAATTCACGATCTTCGGCTGTCATGATAATATACTCCTTTCAAAATCAATCATACTGAAAGACATTTTAGCACTTGCGTATTAGGATGTCAAAATGTAGAATAAAAATATACAAATAGATAAGGTGGGAAAAAATATGGCAGATATCAGACCGTTTTGTGCAATCAGACCGGCAGTAGAATTTGCAGAAAAGATTGCAGCATTACCATATGACGTTTATAACAGAGAAGAAGCATGCAAGGTTGTAAAAGATAATCCGTTATCCTTTCTACGAATTGACAGGGCAGAGACAAATTTTGATGACTCTGTATCAACATACGCACCACAAGTATATGAAAAAGCAAAAGAACTGATTAATGATATGATTAATAAGGGTCAGTTTATTCAAGATGATGATGCTTGCTACTATATCTACAGGCTGACGATGAACGGACGTGCACAATCCGGGATTGTTGCGTGTGCTTCTGTTGATGATTACTGTAACAATGTCATTATGAAGCATGAAAATACGAGAGAGGAAAAAGAACTGGATCGAATCTCTCATATTGATACCACCAATTGTCAGACAGGTCCCATTTTTCTGGCATTTCGAGATGTAAAGGATGTCGGCGATATCATGAGAGAAGAAGAAACAAAACCGCCGCTTTATTGTTTCATTTCTGAAGACGGAATTGAACATTGTGTATGGAAAATTAAAGATGAAGAGAATAATAATAAATTAAGAACTGCATTTGGGTCTATGGATAAAATTTATATTGCAGACGGCCATCATAGATGTGCATCTGCGGTAAAGGTTGGATTACAAAGAAGAAAAGAAGGGATAACGCAGGAATCCGATTATTTTATGTCGGTACTGTTCCCGGAATCTGAACTTAAAATTTTAGACTATAATCGTGTCCTGAAAGATTTAAACGGAAAAACTCCGGATGTAATTCTTGATGAATTGCAGGAAAACTTCACGGTCGAAAGAAGTGAATGTGCAGTTGCTCCGAGCAAAAAAGGTGAGTTTGGCATGATTCTTGATGATATCTGGTATAAACTAACCATCAAAGAATCATTGTGGAATGATGATCCGGTGAAAGGATTAGATGTATCATTATTACAGGATTATGTATTAGATCCGATTTTTGGTATAAAAAATCCGAAAACAGACAATCGGATAGACTTTGTCGGAGGTATTCGTGGACTTGAGGAATTGGAAAGGCGGAATAAACTGGATTGCTGTGCGGCGTTTTCTATGTATCCGACTTCTATAGAGGAATTATTTGCAGTAGCGGATGCAGGGAAATTAATGCCTCCGAAATCTACATGGTTTGAACCGAAATTAAGAAGTGGTTTGTTTATACATAAAATTTAGTAAAACAATGGAAGGATTGATGGAATGAAAGATAAATTGTATAAAATGATGAACTGGCCGGATATAGAGGGAATTGTGTATGCAGAGGAAGACCATCCCGAAAAGGTACTTGGGGCACATGTTGTTGCAAACAGCACATTGTATCAGACATTTGTTCCGTATGCCAAAGAGGTGGATTTAGTGATAGAAGACGATAATAAGAAATATCCAATGGAATTGGCAGATGAAACAGGGTTCTATGCTGTTGCAATAGCCGGAAAAACAAAAAGGAAATATCATTATCTTGTGACGGATCAGGAAGGAAACAAATCGATATTGTATGATTCTTATGAATATCATCCTTCTTTTACAGATGAGCAAATTACCAAGATGAATGCCGGCCTGGACTATCACATATATAAAACTCTCGGTGCTCATTATACAAAGATAAATGAAAGAGAGGGTGCGTTGTTTCATGTATGGGCACCCAATGCAGTTAGAGTCAGCGTGGTAGGAGATTTTAACCATTGGGACGGTAGGATAAATCCGATGATAAAGCAGGAAGAGACAGGTGTATTTTCTCTTTTTATTCCGGGAATTCCACAAGGTTGCAATTATAAATATGAGATTCGTGTGAAAGGCGGAAGGACATTTTTAAAGGCAGATCCATATGCAAGAAAACAGCAGCTGCCTCCGGAAACGGCATCTGTAACAGTAAAGGAGCAAGCATTTGCATGGGAAGATAAGGAATGGATAAAGAAACGCGAAAAAAATACACCCAAAACCGATAAATTGAGCATTTATGAATTAAATCTTAACTTATTTCAAGATAAAAAGTATGATGAAATTCTAAAAAGCATGCTTCCTTATATTAAGGAAATGGGGTATACCCATGTAGAGTTAATGCCGATTATGGAGTATATGGATGATACTTCAAACGGATATAAAACAAGCGCATTTTATGCTCCGAGTGCCCGCTATGGTACAAATGAAGAACTGAAAGCTTTTATTAATGCGTTTCATAAGGAGAACGTTGGCGTTATCTTAGACTGGGTACCGTCTTTCTTTCCACGCGACGAACATGGTCTTGGTAATTTTGACGGAACCTATTTATATGGCCATCTGGATGAAAAGCAGAGGGAAAATGTTGCCTATCATGCATACAACTTTAATTACGGGCGGCCACAGGTTTCCAATTATCTGATTGCAAATGCAATTTACTGGCTGGAAGAATATCATGCTGACGGATTGCGTCTTTCCGGGCTTTCATCCATGCTTTATATGGATTACGGAAAACGTGACGGACAATGGACAGCCAATATATATGGCGGCAATGAGAATTTGGAAGCCATTGAATTTTTAAAACATTTAAACAGCATTGTGCATAAACAGTTTAAAGGCATTCTGATGATTGCAAAAGAGACTTCTGCATGGCCGAAAATAACAGAGAGCCTGGGTAAAGAAGGACTTGGTTTTGACTATGCATGGGATACCGGATTTACACAGGACTACTTAAATTATATTTGCAAAGAACCTCATGAACGTATTGATGCATTAAAGGAACTGACCTTGAGCATGGTATATGCATACAGTGAAAATTATATAATTCCATTTTCCCATAATGAGGTAAATCGTCATGGATTTTCCTTGTGCAATGCTATGGGTGGAGATAAAAATCAAAAATTTTCGCTCATGAAGGCAACATATGCATACATGATGTGTCATCCCGGCAAGAAAATGATATACATGGGACAGGATTATGGTTCTTTGACACAGCTAAACAAAGATAATCTGTTTGATGCAAAGCAGGTGAAAGAAGCAGATTACGAAAAAAATGCAAAATTATATGCCACGTTGAATAAAATGTATCAGGAACTTCCGGCATTATCCCAATATGACCGCGATCCGAAAGGCTTTGAATGGATTCGTTGTATTGATCATAGCGATGGTGTTTTAAGCTTTATGAGAGAGGCGGAGTATCTGGAGGATACGCTCCTTTTGGTTGCCAACTTCTCGGAAAATGAATATAAAACATATAAACTGGGTATTCCGTATGAAGGAAAGTATAAAGAGATTTTAAATACGGAACAAAAAGAATTTGGCGGAACCATAACGCTTGGAAATCGTTATAAATTAACAAAAGAA
Organism: Lachnospiraceae bacterium; assembly: GCA_029007885.1. Lineage (GTDB taxonomy): Bacteria > Bacillota > Clostridia > Lachnospirales > Lachnospiraceae > RGIG8767. The sequence continues at coordinate 17,166 of JAQXIR010000082.1, forward strand.
GAGGAATATGACGGACGAAACTATTCACTTTCCGTATCAATAGCTCCGCTTAGTGTTTCTGTTTATTCTTATCGTCCGTTTACGCAGGAAGAACTTCTGGAAATAGCAGAAAAAAAGGTGAAGAAAATTCGTGAAAAACTGGAAAAAGAAGCGCTAAGAAAGGCAAATGCTACGAAGAAAGTATCACTGCGCGAAAAGTTGGAAAAGAATGTCAATGATGCAAATGAAAAAATTGCAAAAGGCGCGGAAACGGAAAAAGAAGTAAAAGTTATCAAAAAGAAAAAATAAGAGGATTTTGAATGAAAGAGGCTAATTTATCTTTTCTTGAATCAGTCATTGATCCAAACGGAAATATTGATGTCGGACTTTTGGAACGATATATGGAACAGATACCGGAAAAGGCTTTGCAACTTGGTATTAAAGTTGTTTTAGCTTTTCTGGTTCTTGTAATCGGCATGAAAGTAATCAAATGGGTCAGAAAGATTCTTCGAAAAGCACTTACAAAAGGAAACGCGGACATCGGAGTCATTCAGTTTTTGGATGCACTTGTAAGATTTTCGTTAATTGCAGTATTAATCCTTTTGGTTGCATCAGGGTTTGGATTGGAAACTACGAGTATCATTACAGTTTTAGGATCGGCAGGCATTGCAATCGGCCTTGCTATTCAAGGGAGCTTAAGCAACTTTGCAGGTGGTGTTTTGATTCTTTTATTAAAACCTTTTAAAGTCGGCGATTACATAAAGGAAGACACAAAAGGAAACGAAGGTACCGTAATCGAAATATCACTGTTTTATACAAAACTTAGAACATACGACGAAAAAATAATTGTGTTGCCAAACGGTAATCTTGCAAACAACAGTCTTACCAATGTAACGGGACAGGAATTGCGCAAATTGGAGATTAAAGTCGGGATTTCGTATGAGGCCGATATTAAAAAAGCAAAAGAGATTCTTTTATCGCTTGCCGAAAAAGAAGAAAGCGTGTTGAAAGATAAGGAAAAAAAGGTGTTTGTAGACCAGTTGGCTGACAGTTCCGTAATTTTGGGACTTCGCTGTTATGTAAGCAGCGATGACTATTGGGAAGCAAAATGGAAACTGACAGAGGATATCAAATATGCTTTTGACCAAAATGATATTGGAATCCCTTTTCAACAATTGGATATTCATATTAAAAATGAATAAATTATGCTTGTCAAATCCGATACAAACAAGTATAATAACAAATGTTGATTGCTGAAATAGCTCAGTTGGTAGAGCACTTCACTCGTAATGAAGGGGTCGTGGGTTCGAGTCCCATTTTCAGCTGAAATGGGATGGCTGCAAATCCGACAAATGGGTTTGCGGCTATTTTTCCATATCGAATAAGAGAGTTTAACAGGAGAATTTTCATGAGCAAGATTATTTTAACCGGTGACAGACCGACCGGGAAATTGCATGTCGGCCACTATGTCGGTTCTTTAAAAAGAAGAGTTGAATTACAGAATTCCGGAGAATTTGATAAGATTTTTATTATGATTGCTGACGCACAGGCACTGACCGACAATGCAGATAATCCGGAAAAAGTCAGACAGAATATAATTGAAGTGGCACTTGATTACATGGCATGCGGACTGGATCCTAAAAAGTCAACGCTGTTTATTCAGTCGCAGATTCCGGAATTGTGTGAACTTTCATTTTACTATATGAATCTTGTGACAGTATCAAGATTACAAAGAAATCCAACTGTAAAATCAGAAATTCAAATGCGTAATTTTGAAGCAAGCATTCGGGTTGGCTTTTTTACATATCCGATAAGTCAGGCTGCGGATATCACAGCGTTTAAAGCAACGACGGTTCCTGTCGGTGAAGATCAGATGCCGATGATAGAGCAGACAAGAGAAATCGTGCATAAGTTTAATTCCGTTTACGGAGAGACTCTCATCGAACCACAAATTCTGCTTCCGGATAATCAGGCATGCTTGCGTCTGCCGGGAATTGACGGAAAATCAAAAATGAGTAAGTCCCTCGGAAACTGTATTTATTTATCCGAAGAATCCGATGACATTCGGAAGAAAGTTATGAGTATGTTTACCGATCCGGGACATTTGCGTGTTGAAGATCCGGGAAAACTTGAGGGGAATACCGTATTCACCTATCTGGATGCTTTTTGTAAAGAAGAACAGTTTGAACGTTATCTTCCCGAGTACAAGAACCTGGATGAACTGAAAGCCCACTATCAGAGAGGCGGTCTTGGTGACGTTAAAGTGAAAAAATTCCTAAATAATGTTTTGCAGGAAGAACTGGAACCCATTCGCAACAGAAGAAAAGAATTGCAAAAAGATATTCCATATGTGTATGAGGTATTAAAAAAGGGTAGTGAAGAAGCGAGAGAAGTTGCGGCGCAGACATTATCTGAAGTACGCGCAGCAATGAAAATCGACTATTTTAGCGATGAAGAATTAATCCGCGCACAGTCTTTAAAATACAGCGAATAATCAGAACCACCGGCTAATCCGGTGGTTCTGATTTATTTTTTTAAATATAGTCGCTCAGTTAGCTGAATTGATTGGTAAAGAGCCATTGCGATAATACATAACAGAACAATCGATAGTATTAGAAGATCCAGTTGAAAAACCTGTGAACCGTAGATGATTAAATAGCCAAGGCCACTCCGTGCAGCAAGAAACTCTCCAATAATAACACCCACTAAGGACAATCCGATGTTTACTTTCATATTACTTAGAATAATCGGAATCGAAGATGGAATGATAACCTTAAAAATGCTATCTTTCTTTGTCCCTCCAAGTGTGTAAATCAGCTTTATTTTTTCTTCATCAACCTGTTTAAAACCGGAATAAAGATTAATTATAGAACCGAAAATAGCAACGGAAATACCCGCTACAATAATTGTTTTTGCTCCGGTTCCGAGCCAAACAATAATAAGAGGTGCCAGAGCGGATTTCGGAAGAGCGTTCAAAATTACGAGATACGGTTCTGCAATTTCCGATACTTTTGATGAGGAAAGCAACAAAATGGATATGAGAATACTGATTACATTGACGATGAAAAAACTCAGGATTGTTTCAAAAAGGGTAATACCAATATGATAAAAAATTTCAAAATCATGACACATATCAAGAAATAGTTTCATCATACGGGAAGGGGAACTGAAGAAAAAAGAATCTATTATACAAAAATCAGATAACAGTTCCCAGACAATCAGGAATTGAACCAAAATAAAAACGCGAAGAAACTGAATCATCTGTTTATGCTTTTTGCAGGATTTTAAGTATTCTTCTTGTAAATAAGAAGGTTTTTTCTCCGTAGCCAGAACGGCAGGAACTTCTTTTTTAGGATTCATGAATCAATACCTCCCATATTTCATTAAAATAGGATTGAAATTCCGGAGCGTTGCGGTAAGCGAGCAAAGAATCATCGGTAATGGTAAGTTTGATGGGGAATTCTTTCCGTATCGTGGAGGGACGCTTGCTGAATACCAACACGCGGTCAGCCATACTGATTGCTTCGGAAAGATTATGTGTAACAAGGATGGCTGTTTTATTTGACTGCCGAATGATTTTCCCGATATCAGAAGAGACCATAAGACGCGTTTGGTAATCCAGAGCAGAAAAAGGTTCATCCAAAAGAAGAATCTGGGGGTTCAAAGCCAGGGTTCTGATCAAAGCAGCACGCTGTTTCATGCCTCCGGAAAGTTCACTGGGACGTTTGTGGATAAAAGAAGATAATCCATAATTGTCAAGAAGCTGTAAAACACGTTCCTTATTTTCCTCTGAAAATTCATGTCTGATTTCAAGTCCTAATGTTACGTTTTCATAAATTGTACGCCATTCAAATAAATGGTCATGTTGAAGCATATATCCGATTACAGATGCGTCTGATGAGGTTTTAGAATTTGTGCCGAAAACAGCTATTTTGCCTATTTCGGGTTCTAAAAGTCCACTAATGATGTTAAGAAGCGTAGATTTTCCGCATCCGCTGGGACCAACGATTGCAAGAAATTCTCCTTTTTTCAAGGAAAAGGTAATATTTTCAAGAGCTTTTATTTCTCCAAGTGGACTATGATAGGAAAAGTGGATATTACTTAGTGATAAAGCAATATCATCCGAGGTATTTATGTTTTCCATATTTTTCACCCTTAAGTTTTATACCTTATTGTATGGTGAAAAGAACATTAGGTGCTATCTTGCATTGACTATAAAAATATGATAATATCAAATTCAGATTTAATTATCAGACGGAGGAACGAGTATATGGCACAACTGTGGGGAGGACGTTTTACCAAAGAGACGGTAAAGGATGTATTTGCCTTTAATGAATCGCTTTCTTTTGACAAGCGCTTGTTTGTGCAGGATATAGAGGGAAGTATTGCACATGTTGTAATGCTTCAAAAGCAGGGAATTATCACAGAAGAGGAAAAAAACAGCATTGTAAAAGGATTGACACAGATACAAGAAGAAGTTGAAAACAAGACTCTTCAGATTACTGATGAATATGAAGATATTCACAGTTTTGTAGAAGCGAATCTGATTAAAAAAATTGGTGATGCCGGAAAAAAAATGCATACCGGAAGAAGCCGAAATGATCAGGTGGCACTTGATATGAAACTGTATGTCAGAGAACAGATTTTAAATGTGGATGATTTGCTGAAAGAACTGCTGCAGGTACTTCTTAGGGTAATGGAAGAAAATACCAATACTTACATGCCCGGATTTACCCATATGCAGAAGGCACAGCCTATTACGCTTGCTCATCATTTCGGAGCATATTTTGAGATGTTTAAGCGTGACAGGAGCAGACTGACAGATATCTATAAAAGAATGAATTATTGTCCACTCGGAAGTGGAGCACTGGCGGGAACCACGTATAATCTTGACAGAGAATATACGGCATCTTTACTTGGCTTTGAAGGCCCGACTTTAAACAGTATGGATTCTGTATCGGATCGTGATTATTGTATTGAATTTTTAAATGCACTTTCTATCATAATGATGCATTTAAGCCGTTTTTGTGAAGAAATCATTATATGGAATTCCAATGAATATCGGTTTGTGGAAATGGATGATTCCTATTCGACAGGAAGCAGTATCATGCCACAGAAAAAGAATCCGGATATTGCGGAACTGGTAAGAGGTAAGACCGGGCGCGTTTACGGTGCACTGATGTCTATGCTTACAACAATGAAAGGAATTCCGCTTGCCTATAATAAGGACATGCAGGAAGACAAAGAAGTAACATTTGATGCAATTGATACAGTAAAGAGTTGCCTGCATCTTTTTACGGGTATGGTTGATACCATGAAGTTTAGAAAAGACATTATGGAGCAAAGTGCCAAAATGGGCTTTACCAATGCAACAGATGCGGCAGATTATCTTGTTAAGAGAGGAGTTCCTTTCCGGGATGCACATACAATTATCGGAAAGTTGGTTCTCTACTGTATAGATAAGAACGTTTCGATTGATGAACTTACCATAGAAGAACTTAAGGAAATCAGCCCTGTATTTGAAGCGGATGTATATGAAGAAATCAGCTTGAAAACATGCGTTGAAAAAAGGCTCACAACCGGTGCGCCGGGACCTGATAAGATGTGTAAAGTAATTCAATTTTATAAAGAGTATTTAGAAAGTGAAAATGAGGAGGATATGAAAAAATGAGCGAAAAATTGAAGGTCGGTATTTTAGGCGGAACAGGTATGGTAGGACAGAGATTTATTTCACTCTTAGAAAACCATCCCTGGTTCGAAGTAACAACAATTGCCGCAAGTGAGCGTTCAGCGGGAAAAACTTATGAAGAGGCAGTAGGTGACAGATGGAAAATGACAACACCGATGCCGGAAGCAGTAAAGAATATCATTGTCATGAATGTAAATGAAGTCGAGAAAGTATCGAAGGAAGTTGACTTTGTTTTTAGTGCAGTCGATATGACAAAGGATGAAATCAAAAAAATTGAGGAAGAATATGCAAAGACAGAAACACCAGTCGTTTCGAATAACAGTGCACACAGATGGACACCGGACGTTCCGATGGTAGTGCCGGAAATTAATCCGGAACACATGAAAGTAATTGACTTCCAGAAAAAACGTTTGGGAACGACAAGAGGATTTATTGCAGTAAAACCCAATTGTTCCATTCAAAGTTATGCACCTGTATTAACTGCTTGGAAAGAATTTGAGCCATATGAAGTTGTTGCAACAACATATCAGGCAATTTCCGGAGCCGGAAAAACGTTTAAAGATTGGCCTGAAATGGTAGAGAATGTGATTCCTTATATCGGAGGCGAAGAAGAAAAATCCGAAATGGAGCCGCTTAGAATCTGGGGAAAAATTGAAGATGGCGTTATTAAGCCGGCACAGTCACCGGTAATTACCTGCCAGTGTATCCGAGTTCCTGTATTAAACGGACATACGGCGGCTGTATTTGTAAAATTTAAGAAGAAACCAACAAAAGAACAACTGATCGAAAAACTTCGTTCTTATAGCGGAGTTCCGCAGGAATTAAAACTTCCAAGCGCACCGAAACAATTTATTCAATATTTGGAAGAAGATAACAGACCTCAGGTAAAACTGGATGTTGATTTTGAAAATGGTATGGGAATCAGCGTCGGAAGAATTCGTGAAGATAAAGTTTATGATTATAAATTTATCGGATTGTCACATAATACAGTAAGAGGTGCTGCAGGCGGTGCCGTACTTTGCGCGGAATTATTAAAAGCACAGGGATATATCACGAAAAAATAAAACGAGGTTTTTAAAATGATAAACGAGACCAATTATCAGATCAGCCTTTTAACAGCAATGAATAATCGACTTGAAAAGGATGAAAGTATGTATCGGATGTTATGTCAGACATCTGACAACGCTTTTATGTACTATAACTATGCTGAAAAAAGGACTGTATTTCTTGGGAATTGGTCTCGTTTTTTCCCTTTTACGGCAGAAGAGTATAAATCTGTTTCTCAGATTTTAGAATGCGTGGAGGAATCTTGTCAAAGTGAAGTATATAACTGTCTGATGCCGGAAAGAAACAGTGTAAGAAAAGCAACAACTACTTTTAAGATGAAAGATAAATCCTACTGGATAGAACTTGAAACCAATGTTTATTATGATGAAATGCAACAACCGGTTGAAAAAATACTTTGTTTTAAAGATATTACCAAATTCAAAATTCAGAATGATGAATTATCTTATATGGCATATTACGATTCGATGACGGGATTGTTAAACAGAAACTGCTTTATCAGCCGGCTGCGTGCGATGATTGAGAGAGCTGAAGAAAGCAGAAATATGGTGAGCGTTCTCTTCATTGATATCGATGGTTTCCGTAAGATTAATGATGGTATGGGAATGATGATGGGCGATGAAATTGTCCAGCTGTTCGGTCAAAGACTTAAGGGGTTAGAAGGAGAAAAGATTATTATTTCTCATTTTAACAGTGATATTTTCTGCATTGGCGTTTATGACCCATGTGGTTCAAGAAGTGTCGAACACATTATTGACACATTAAAAAGTAATCTGGCAGAACCGTTTAACCTTTCCAATGGTGCGGAAGTAACATTGACAGCCAGCATCGGTATTGCGGAATATCCGGAATCTTCAAAAGAAGCACTGGAATTAATTAATTGTGCAGAAATCGTTATGTTTAAAGCAAAACATAAAGGGAAAAATGTTGTCCAATATTTTGATTCTCCTATTATCCAGGAATTCAGGAACAATGTAATCATTGAGAGAAAACTGGATAAAGCATTGAAGAATCAGCACTTTTTTATGTGTTATCAACCACAATACCATACTGACAATTGTAAACTGCGTGGAGTTGAGGCGCTGGTTCGCTGGAAAGATGAGGAGGGAAATATCATAAGTCCCGGTACGTTTATTCCGCTGGCCGAAAAAAACGGAGCTATTTTGCCTCTTGGCGATTGGATTATGGAAGAGAGTATTGCGGAGTTTACGAATTGGTATCGTAAATACGGATTTGAAGATGTTATTCTATCCCTTAATATTTCTGCTTTACAGTTTAAAAACCGAAATTTTGTTTCACATTTGCTTAGAGTGATTGATCGCTATAAGATACCGACACATCTGCTTGAACTGGAAATTACGGAATCGGTATTCATTGAAGATATGCAGGACATCATTAATAAAATGAATATTTTACGTGAATTGGGAATCCGTTTTTCAATGGATGACTTCGGAACGGGATTTTCATCCCTTTCTTATTTGAGAAATCTGCCGATTGACACACTAAAGATTGATAAATCATTTATTGATACACTTGTAACAGATGAACCGACCAGAACGATAGCGGAAACAATCATAGATTTAAGTAAAAAATTAGGATTTAATACAATTGCAGAGGGTGTTGAAGATGAAGTGCAGTATTCTCTGTTGAAAAAAATCGGATGCGAGAATATTCAAGGGTTTTATCTGGGAAAACCAATGGAAGGGAAGCAGATTGAAAGTATGCTCTCGGATATGGTTTCATAAAGAAGGAAAAAGGAATGTTTATTGGGAGAGAATCAGAAACAAAAGTATTAAATGAATATCTGTACCGTGCCGGTAATCAACTGATGGTCATGTATGGGCAATTGGGGGTAGGAAAGACAGCATTGCTCGAGCATTTTATTAAGAATAGAGAAAACGCTTTCTATTTCGGTGCATCGGTTTTATCGGAACGGGAACAGTTGTTTCAATGGGCGGAAGAGCTTAACACACAGGGAATGGAAATGCCTCAATATCCGACATATCAGGATCTTTTTTTGCAGATTACGGCATTAGCAGAGAAATCGGATGAAAAAACCATCCTGATTTTCGATGAATTTCAGAATCTGTGTAAAGTGTCCGGCAGTTTTGTTGAAAGTTTATTTTCTTTTATGGAAGAAAGTAAGCAGGAGATATTTGTTATCTTATGCAGTTCCTCGGTAGAATGGATCGAAAACAATATGGTCCGTAAATTTGGGCTACGTGCAAAAAGCATTTCCGGCTTTTTTAAAGTGAAAGAGTTGTCGTTTAAAGAATTTATTAAATATTTTAAGAATTTTTCTTTTGCGGAATGTATTGAAGGATATGCTATCTTTGGTGGAATTCCGGCGTTATGGGAGATGCTTGACCAAGAACTTTCACTTGAGGAAAATATTATCAAACGAGTACTGGATAAAAATTCCCGTTTGTATGATTACGGTGAAAAAACAGTGGAATGGCAATTGCGAGAAATGAATGTATATAATACAATCTTGTGTTGCCTTGCGAAAGATAAGAAAAAACTAAATGATTTATATTTACATACAGAGTTTTCACGAGCAAAAATCAGTGTATATTTAAAAAATCTAATGGAACTCGGAATTGTTGAAAAGGAGTTTTCTTACGATACAGATGGTCGGACAAATACTCAAAAAGGAGTATATGCGATTGCCGATCATTACGTGGATTTTACATATCAATTTTTGTTCTCCGGACATCGGGAACTTGAAAAAAAAGGTGCCGAAGAGTTCTATAAAACGAGTGTGAAACCATATCTTAAGGCTTTTACGGCAAAGTATTTTTCTGTAATATGCAGGGAATATCTGGAAATGCAGAATCAGGATAACCGACTTCCTTTCAAGTGTGGAAAAATCGGGAAATGGATTGGAAAAGCGGGGACGATAGACTGCATTGCACAAGATGACAAAGGACATACAATCATTGGCCTGTGTAATTGGGAAAAACCGATGATGCGTTATGAAGATTATGAATGGCTGCTGTTTTGCGCAAAACAGGCAAAACTGAATGTAGACTATGTATATCTGTTTTCGGCAGGAAATTTTGACGAGGAATTAAAGTTCCTGCAAAACAGTAAAAAGAACGTAAAACTTTTAACACTCGATAATCTGTGAGGAACAAATGGGTAAAAAATTAATAATAACGGAAAAGCCGAGTGTTGCACGGGAATTTGCAAAAGCACTGAAAGAACAGATGAAATCATACACGGGGTATATGGAATCAGAGGGATATATTATTACCTGGTGTGTCGGTCATCTTGTAATGCTTAGTTATCCTGAAGCGTATGATGAATCATATAGAAGATGGAGTCTTGATACGATTCCGTTTATTCCCCAAATATATAAATATGAAGTAATTGACAATGTGAAAAAGCAGTTTGAAATAGTTAAAATGCTTTTTCACCGTGAAGATGTCGATGTTATCTATAATGCGGGCGACTCCGGGCGTGAGGGTGAATATATTCAGCGTCTGGTACTTCAGGAAGCCGGGTATAACAAAAATGCGGAATTAAGAAGAATCTGGATTGATTCACAAACAGAAGAAGAAATTCTGCGCGGTATCAAAGAAGCAAAAGATATGTCTGCTTATGACAATCTTTCAGATGCGGCATACCTGCGTGCTAAAGAAGATTACTTAATGGGGATTAATTTTTCTCGTGCATTAACTTTAAAATACGGTTATCCTGTAAAAGAACTTTTGAAGTTAAATAAATCGGTAATCTCTGTCGGCCGTGTTATGACATGTGTTCAGGGAATGGTTGTAAACAGGGAAAGAGAAATCAGAAATTTTGAAAAGACACCATTTTATAAGATTACAGCAGTATTTGAAAATGGCGGTTCTTCGGAAGAAAATATATGTTATGCCGGCGAATGGAAAGTGACACCGGAAAGCAGTTTCTTTGAATCATCAAAATTATATAAAGAAAGCGGATTTTTAAAAGAAGAAGATGCCAAACGCTTTTTGGAAGAACTAAAGCAGGTAACGGAATGCAAAGTGGCTTGTGTAGAACGGAAAAAGGAATCCAAGAATCCGCCTTTATTATATAATCTTGCAGAATTACAGAATGAATGTTCAAAACTGTTTAAAATAAGTCCGGATGAAACATTAAAAATAGCACAGGAATTATACGAAAAGAAAATGACAACATACCCGAGAACCGATGCAAGGGTGTTATCTTCGGCGGTAGCAAAAGAAATTAAAAAGAATTTAAGCGGGCTGAAAAATATTGCAGCGATGAGACCGTATGTGGAAGAAATCCTTGCAGATAATCCGACGGGGAAACTATTAAAGTCACGTTATGTAAACGATAAACAGATTACCGACCACTATGCAATTATTCCGACGGGACAGGGATTAAATGCATTTGCATCCTTATCTGCGGCGGCGAAAAAAGTATATGAAATTATTGTTCGACGGTTTTTAAGTATTTTTTATCCTGCAGCTATCTACCGAAAAACATCTCTGGAAACAAAAATAGGGAAAGAATCCTTTTTCTCTAACTATAAAGTTCTTGAGGAAGAGGGATATTTAAAAGTTCTGAATTATTCTTTTAAGAAACAGGAAAAAGAGACTGCCGAAGGGAACAGTGAATCCGAAAAACTACCGGATGAATCTTTACAGGACTTTTTGAAAAATGTAAAAAAGAATCAATTGGTCAACAAAAAGGAACTTGCGATAAAAGAAGGGGAGACTTCTCCACCGAAGCGTTACAATTCGGGAAGTATCATCCTTGCGATGGAAAATGCAGGACAATTAATTGAAGATGAGGAATTGCGAGAACAGATTAAAGGAAGTGGAATCGGAACTTCGGCAACGAGAGCGGAAATCTTAAAAAAACTAGTCTCAAACGGATATTTGGCGTTAAATAAAAAGACACAGATTATTACGCCTACAATTCTTGGAGAAATGATTTATGAAGTAGTAAAGGTTTCAATACGGCCGTTGCTGGATCCTAAATTAACAGCCAGTTGGGAAAAGGGACTGACACAAGTGGCAGAGGGACAAATAACATCACAAGTTTATCTGGAAAAACTGAATGATTTCGTCATTCGAAGAACGAATTATGTGAAAAGCCAGAATGCTGCTACAATGTCATTACATCAGGTGTTTAAAAACATTCAAAAATATTATTAAGGAATAAAGGAGAAAAAATGAAAGAATTAACTATTCAGGAACTGTATACGTTAAGTGAAACGATTGCTGCAGAATTATTGGAAAATGTGACATATCCTTGGGAGGCACTTCCCAAAATCAAAGACTTTATTATTGAACTGGGTAATAGACTTCCGATGGATAAGTTTGATAAAATCGGCGAAAATATCTGGATTGCAAAATCAGCCAAAGTTGCGAAAACAGCATCTATCAACGGACCTGCCATTATTGATGAGGAAGCCGAGGTTAGACACTGTGCTTTTATCAGAGGAAATGCAATTGTCGGAAAAGGTGCGGTTGTCGGAAATTCAACAGAATTAAAAAATGTTGTACTGTTTAATAAAGTTCAGGTACCGCATTATAATTATGTTGGGGACAGTATTCTCGGATTTAAGTCCCATATGGGTGCCGGCTCGATTACTTCAAATGTAAAAAGTGACAAAACACTTGTATGTGTACATGCAGGAAGTGAAAATATTGAAACAGGACTGAAAAAATTCGGTGCTATGCTGGGGGACAACGTTGAAGTTGGTTGTAACAGTGTATTAAATCCCGGAACGGTTATCGGAAAAAATTCGAATGTATATCCAACTTCCATGGTAAGAGGCTACATACCGGCAAACAGCATTTATAAAACAAAAACAGAGATTGCCGCTAAATATGAATAAGGATTGTTAAAATCCGAAATGTGTCGCAAAATGTAAAAAACCACTGGATTTTTTGAGGTTTTTATGAGAGAATAACAAAGGTTATATAAGCTTAATGATTGAAAGGAGTTTTCACAT
>JAQXIR010000083.1 GCA_029007885.1 Lachnospiraceae bacterium
GATGAAGGAAGTTTTGATATAGAGTCAGATATCATTCCTTTCTTAACAACTTTAAAGAGTTTTAAATTCGGATTTAATGCACCGTTACGCGCAGAAGTGTTATTTATCAATACAAAAGAGGTTCTGGTAAAATGGGGAACGAAGAATGCGATTAACTTACAGGCACCGGGACTTCCGGGAGGAATGCCGGTTCGTGCATTCGGTACATTCAGTTGCAAGATTGCCGAACATGATGTATTGATTGACAAACTTGCGGGAATCAGACAGACATATTCCGTAGAAGATGTAAAAGAACGTATTATTGCCAATCTGGATCAACTTTTGATGAGCTGGATCGGAAAAGAAGGCCGTGATATGTTTAATTTGCAGATGGATGCAAGAAACATCGCTTCCGGCATCTGTAAAGATCTTGACATGGATATGAGAAAACTCGGAATTGCGATTACGGAATTCAATATTGAGAGCTTTTCTTATCCGGAAGAAATCAAAAAGATGCAGGAGAAGGCAGCAGCACAGTCAATGGTTGGCGATGTCAACAAATATCAGCAGGTTGCAATGGCAGATTCTCTCGAAAAGGGCACACTCGGAAAAGGTGGCTCCATTGTGGGCGATATGGCCGGTATACAGATGGGAATGGCCATGGGACAGCAAATGGTTCAAAATATGCAGCAGAATATGAATACAGGAAATGCAACCGGAGCGGGAGCAAAATTCTGCCCGAACTGCGGCACACCGACAAACGGAGCAAAATTCTGCAGCAATTGCGGTACAAAACTTGGCTGATGATGATATGTAAGTAAGATAGAAATTTAAGAAACAGGCTGTCTGAATATTTCAGACAGCCTTACTTAACGGGAGAAACAGATGAGTATTTATGACACTTTAAATGAAAGGCAGAAAGAAGCAGTTTTTACAACGGAAGGACCATTGTTATTGCTTGCGGGAGCCGGGTCCGGCAAAACCCGCGTTTTAACGCATCGCATTGCATATCTGATAGAGAATAACAACGTAAATCCATGGAACATTCTGGCTATTACGTTTACAAATAAAGCAGCGGGAGAAATGAGGGAGCGAGTAGATAAAATTGTCGGATTCGGTGCCGACAGGATATGGGTATCGACCTTTCATTCAACATGCGTAAGAATTCTTAGGAGGCATATTGATCTTCTTGGATATGATACCAATTTCACAATCTATGATTCGGATGATCAGAAGTCAGTGATGAAAGATGTCTGCAAAACGCTTCAGTTAGATACAAAAGTGTTTAAAGAAAGAAGTTTGTTAAATGCAGTTTCTTCCGCTAAAGATGAATTGGTTTCCCCGGAAGAATATGCGAAAAATGTAGCAGGTGACTATGCCAAACAAAAGATTGCAGATGCTTACAGGGAATACCAGAAGGCTTTAAAGAGAAATAATGCACTTGATTTTGATGACCTGATTGTCAAAACGATAGAATTATTCCAAAAAAATCCCCAAGTGCTGGAGAATTATCAGGATCGTTTTCGGTACATTATGGTGGATGAGTATCAGGATACCAATACGGCTCAATTTGAACTGATTCGTCTGCTTGCCAAAAAGTATCGCAATCTTTGTGTGGTTGGAGATGATGACCAGTCAATTTATAAATTCCGTGGGGCAAACATTAACAATATTCTGGATTTTGAGAAAGTATTTCCCGAAGCAAAAGTGATTAAATTGGAACAGAATTACCGTTCTACACAGAATATTCTCGATGCGGCAAACAGCGTAATCCGCAACAATGCGGAAAGGAAAGAAAAAGTCCTTTGGACGGATAAAGGAGAAGGCAGTAAAATTCATTTCCGGCAGTTTGATACGGCTTTTGAAGAGGCGGAATATATTGCGGGAGATATTGCAAGAAACAAGAGAAAACAAGAGGCAGACTATGGGCAGAATGCCATTTTATACAGGACAAATGCACAGTCCCGTATTCTGGAAGAACAGTTTGTCCGTGAGGGAATTCCCTATGATATTGTGGGCGGTACAAATTTCTATGCACGGCGTGAAATTAAGGATATTCTTGCCTACTTAAAGACAATTGACAACGGCCAGGATGACCTTGCCGTGAAAAGAATTATCAATATTCCAAAACGTGGTATCGGCGCGACGACGATCTTGCGGGTACAGGAATATGCAAATGAGAACAATATCAGTTTTTATGATGCACTTCGTGAATCGGAAAAGATTACAACAATCGGGAAAAGTGCGGCGAAGTTACGTCCCTTTGTCAATATGATTCAGGTGTTCCGCTCAAAAATGAGCGTTTACGGGTTAAAGGAATTGCTGGAAGATATTCTTGAAACAACCGGCTATGTAAAGGATTTGGAAGACTCCGGGGAAGAAGATGCGGATGAGCGTATTGAAAATATTAATGAATTAATCAGTAAGATAGCAGACTATGAAGACACTTCAGAAGATGCGACTTTAAGCGGATTTTTGGAAGAAGTTGCGCTTGTAGCGGATATTGACGGAATTGAAGAAGATCCCAATAAAGTTTTACTGATGACACTCCATTCCGCAAAAGGCCTTGAGTTTGACAGAGTCTACCTGGCAGGGCTGGAAGACGGTATATTCCCGAGTTATTTATCTCTTATGGACGAAGACCCGACAGCAATCGAAGAAGAACGCCGATTGGCATACGTGGGCATCACAAGGGCAAAAGAAGATTTGACGATTTCCTGTGCCAGAATGCGTATGATAAGGGGAGAAACACAGTATAATCCGGTCAGCCGTTTCGTACGGGAAATACCGGAAGAGAAAATGGATAATCGACCTCTAAAAGGACGTGCAAGAGATTTCGATGTTTATGAAGAGGATTCTGTACAAAGAGCATCTTTTAAAGCAAAACCGTTTGGCTCTTACGGAGGAAATACAGAATCAGTATCATCTCTATCAGAAGGACTTGGTGCAACACGCACTTCGGGAATGACATTTGCAAAGCCGAAAGCAGTTGTCAGACCAAAACGTACAGACCTTGAAAACAAGCCGTTTATTGCACAGAACCTGGGAACAGACGCTATCAGCAAAGGAATGCCGGTAAGCGATACGCTTTCATATGAGGAAGGTGACAGAGTGCGCCATATTAAATACGGAGACGGCACGGTAAAATCAATTGTGAAAGGTCCGAGAGATTTTCAGGTGACTGTGGAATTTGACGGTGCGGGACAGAAAATCATGTATGCGGCATTTGCAAAACTTAAAAAAATAGATAATTAGAAATTTTTTGAAAAATTAGCAATACTTTTCAAATTTTCCAGTAGTAAAAATCAGGAAAAAGTGATATGATAACAATAACAAGTGACAGACTCCACAACAGAAAGGATTGCGGTTATGAATAAATTAGATGAAATTTTAGCAATTGTTAAGGAAAATGCAGGAATAACAGAGAAAAAGAAAGAGAAGAAATGCAACGTCATTGTTTGCGTACTTGGTGTGATTGCAGGAATTGCCTTAATTGCAGGTATTGTTTATGCGATTTATCGTTTCTTCGCACCGTCTTATCTGGAAGATTTTGATGATGACTATGAAGACGATTTCGATGATGACTTCTTTGAAGATGAAGAAGACGAAGATGAAGCAGCACCGCAGAAAGAAGAAGAACCGGCAGCAGCACCGGAAGAAAATGCGTAAATATCAGAGAAATAGGAACGTTCATATCGGAGCGGGATGTTGGAGAATGCATTCCGCTCCGTTTTTTGCATTAGAAATTAAAGAAAGTGTTAAGGAAGAGGCATATGAAGAAAGGACAGATTGCAGAAGGAATTGTCGTTAGAGTTGATTTTCCCAACAAGGGAATCGTTCGTGTAGAGGAAAAAACAGAATCGGGTGAAACAGCGGTATCTTACTGCACTGTTAAAAATGTAATACCCGGCCAGAGAATTTCCTTCTTTGTAAAAAAGGTGCGGAAAGGAAAAGGAGAGGGAACCTTAAAAGAAGTACTGGAAAAATCGGAGAATGAAGTGATTCCACCATGTGCACATTTTGGTGTTTGCGGAGGCTGTACCTATCTGAATCTTTCGTATGAAGACCAGGCAACTTTGAAGGAACAGCAGGTAAAAGAATTATTGGAGAGTGTACTCAAAAATCAGGAAGAACCGTATGAATTTCTCCCAATTAGAAAAAGCCCGGCTAAAACGGGATACCGGAATAAAATGGAGTTTACCTTCGGGGATGCCTATAAGGACGGACCACTTTCCCTGGGGATGCACAAAAGAGGCAGTTTTTACGACATTGTAACGGTAGACGACTGCTGTATTTGCGATGAAGATTATCATAAGATTTTAAAAACAGCATTAGCCTTTTTTGAAGATAAAGGCGTAACACATTATCACAGAATGAACCACACGGGATATCTGCGCCATTTGCTTGTCAGAAAGGCGGCAAAAACAGGAGAAATATTGGTTGCAATCGTAACAACAACACAGCAGACACTTGACTTACAGCCATTTTGTAAGGAACTTTTAGAACTTCCGTTACAGGGAAAAATTGTCGGGATTCTTCATACGAAAAATGATTCCGTGGCAGATGTGGTGCAGAGTGATGAAACGAACATCCTTTACGGGAAAGACTATATTACGGAAGAGCTGTTGGGATTACACTTCCATATTTCACAGTTTTCCTTCTTCCAGACCAACAGTCTTGGGGCGGAAGTGCTCTACAGCACGGCAAGGGAATTTATCGGCGATTTGGGAAAAGGTGAAAAGACAGTATTTGATTTATACAGCGGAACCGGCACAATTGCACAACTGATGGCACCGGTTGCAAAAAAAGTGATTGGTGTTGAAATTGTAGAAGAGGCAGTTACTGCAGCACGGGAAAACGCAGCATTAAACGGACTTTCCAACTGCGAATTTATTGCGGGAGATGTGTTGAAGGTTTTAGATACAATAGAAGAAAAGCCGGACTTTATCATCTTAGACCCACCGCGTGACGGGGTTCACCCGAAAGCACTGAAAAAAATTATTGATTATGGTGTGGACAGACTCATTTATATTTCCTGTAAGCCAACAAGTTTAGTGCGGGATCTTGAACAGTTCTTATCATCCGGCTACCGGGTGGAAAAAGCAGTCCCTGTGGAGCAATTTCCGTGGACAGCAAATGTGGAGACGGTGTGTTGTTTGAACCGCATAAAATAGGCATTTCCAAGGATTTTCAAGCGTTGAATGGATGACAATGCCACCGATTTGCCACCCCTAAAATGGAAAAGATGGTTGAACAATCAAAACAGATTGTTGCACACCGCCTTGAAAAGGGTTCAAAGAAGAAATTATGAAAAATGATTATCAGAGCAAACCCATGTTACACAGGGATAAAAAGACAGGTATTGGATTCTGCTTTAGTCGAGTATGATAAAAGTATAAAAAATATATTGCAAGCCTCGGTAAAGTTTTTGCCGAGGTTCATTGTTTTTATGAAAATAGGTTATTGACCGTAGGTAATAAAAATTATATAATTTATTTATGCAATGCATAAAGAGGTGAGCTATGGAAGCAAGAGAAGAATTAAAAAAATTAAGAGAAAGTACTGGCATGAATAGAAAAGAATTTTGTGAGTACTTTGAAATTCCTTATATGACGGAAACAGATTGGGAATTAGGAAATAGAAGGGTTCCGCAGTATCTTTTGCGATTGATGGCATATAAGGTT
>JAQXIR010000084.1 GCA_029007885.1 Lachnospiraceae bacterium
AGTTTTAAACATTGGCGCAGACTCACAATTGCGCCGGAAAGATCCCGTACGGAAGCCTTTTCAAGCCCTTCATTATAATAGAGGTTTGCGGCTCCCATAATTTTTTTATAGCGTGCAACATCCGCGCCACAATTGGTGCAGAAATCATGTTGCGTCAAATTCGCTCCGCAATTAAAACATCTCATATCTATTGTTCCCCGTTTCGTGTAAACGTCACTCTGCTTTTTCTTCCTTATCCTCTTTTACCAGATTTACCAGAAGGTCTGCCATATCGGTCAGGTCCTGATTGTAAATGGCATCTTCTGCTTCTTCTATTTCAAGTGACGGATGAAACTTTTTTAATTCTTCTTCAAAATTGATCATTTGGCAACTCCTTTACATACTTCTTCATCTGACCGATCAGATATAGGGAACCGGCCACGTATATATAATCGTTACTCTGTTGCTGTTTCCTCATAAGATAATATGCCTCTTTTACATCGTCTACATGTACCGTTTCTTTCAGGCTGTCAAATAATCGATTCAGTTGTGCTTTATCGATTCCTCTTTCATTCTCAATCGGTGCCGTATAAATGCGGGAAAAGAGACCGGATTGTCCAATCATTTCTGCCATCTTGATAAATTGTTTATCTGAGACTGCCGAAAACAGAAGAAATCTTCTGCCTTTGCATCCATCGGTTGATACAGAATCCAGAAATGCCTGTATTCCGTCCTCGTTATGTGCTCCGTCCAAAAAAATCCCCGGAGCGGCTTCTTCCATTCTGCCTTCCCAATGCATCTTTTCGATTCCGTTTTGTAAAACGGTTTGGGAAATTTCTTCTTTGGGAAGTAATGTTTCGACTGCCTTTAATGCCAGTAAAGCATTCTCAACCTGATAGACGGCCTTTGTCCTGATTGTTATTCCGACATTTTCATAATAACGGGATTTATAAGAAAAATCAATATGTTTATCACCGATTGAAATTAAGTTGGCGTCTTCCTTCGACACCGGTATACACAAAGCGTCAAGTTCTTTTGCTCTTTGCTTTATCACCTCTGTCGTTTCCTGACGTTTATCCATGAAAATAACAGGTATTTTTCTTTTGATAATTCCTGCTTTCTCAGATGCAATCTTAGGAAGGGTATCCCCTAAATACTCCATATGGTCATATCCGATTTCCGTAATCACACAGATTACCGGATGACTAATGACGTTGGTCGCATCCAGCCGTCCCCCGAGTCCCGTTTCCAGAATAATCACATCGGGCCTTTTTTCCTCAAAAAATACCATTGCAAGGAAAAACAGCATTTCAAAAAAAGAGGGGTGATATTCTCTTTCGTTTTCCGTTTCACGAAATTGTTTCAATTTATCCCTGACAGTGTCAAATGCCCGATAAAATGAATCTTTGTCAATCCATTCCCGATTATAGCAGATACGCTCCCTGATATCGGTAAGATGCGGTGACACAAACATGCCCACTGTGTTTTTATTTTCTCTTAAGATGGAATCCATAAATGCACAGACAGAGCCCTTGCCGTTTGTTCCTGCCACATGTACGATTTTCGCATTGCTTCCCGGTTCTCCTAAAAAAGCATAGAATCGCTTTGTAATCTGAGGATTATTTTTACCGGAAAAACGCGGTATCATCAAACAATACGATACCGCATTTTCATAATTATTTACTTCTTCCAGTTTCATATGACAGTTCCTATTTTTTTAACTGCTGTAACCGTTTTTCCACTTCTTCCAACATCTGACGGTATTTTGCAAGTTTTTCCCGCTCTTCCTCAATTTTTGCCTGCGGTGCTTTGGAAACAAACTTCTCATTGGAAAGCATACCATCCGCACGTTTGATTTCTCCCTGTAAACGTGTCTGTTCTTTTTGCAGACGTGCTATCTCCTGTTCCAGATCTACAAGGTCTGTAAACGGCATATAAATTGCGGCATTCGGAATCACAACGGAAACAGCGTCCTGTGCAATTCCATTTTTGTCACTCTGAATGATAACTTCCGAAGCATATGCCAAAGAAGCAAAGAACAATTTTCCGTCTTCGAAAGTCTTGCGAAGATCTTCTTTTTCACTGACTACATAAACAGCTGCTTTTCTCGACGGTGCTACATTCATTCCGGTACGAGCATTACGGATACCGCGTACAGCTTCCTTAATAATCTCAATGTCCTTTTCTTCTTTTGCAAAATTCCGTTCTTCCAGATATACCGGCCATTTTGAAATCATAATGGATTCTTCTTCTGACTGAAGTGTGCAGAAAATCTCTTCCGTTATGAACGGCATATACGGATGCAGCAGTTTGAGCGCATCGATTAAAACGGTTTTTAATGTATTTAAGGCTGCATTCTGGCTCTTGGTATCGTCACTGTTATAGAGTCTCGGTTTTACCATTTCAATATACCAGTCACAGAATTCGTCCCAGATAAAGTCATAAACCTTTTGAACTGCGATTCCCAGTTCGAAGTTGTCCATATTGTCGGTAACTTCTTTTACCAAGTGATTTAACTTGGATAAAATCCATTTATCCACCGGTTCCAAATCCTCGGCTTTACAAGGAGTAATCTCCTTGCCTTCCATATTCAT
>JAQXIR010000085.1 GCA_029007885.1 Lachnospiraceae bacterium
ATATTATTATGGCAACGGAAATTATCGGGCTTTCCCATGAAGAAAGAGAAATCGTTGCCAATGTTGTCAAATTTAATCATCAGCCGTTCGAGTATTATGAACAGATGGCAAGAGAAACATTGATTGATAATGAAACCTATATGCGTATTACCAAACTGACAGCCATATTAAGGGTAGCCAATGGCCTTGACAGGAGCCATAAACAGAAATTTAAGAACATTACGACAACAATCAGAGAGCATGAATTCCTTGTAACCGTTTATACAAATGATGACATTACATTAGAAAGGGGACTGTTTAAAAGAAGAGCGGACTTTTTTGAAGAAGTATTCAGTTTAAGGCCGTTTATCAAACAGGTGAAAGAAATATAAGGAGACTGTTTACATGAGTGACAAAAAGTTAAAGAATCCCGAATACTTTTATAATCGGGAATTGAGTTGGCTTTTATTTAATTCGAGAGTATTAAGTGAGGCAAGAGACAAACAAATTCCGCTATTTGAACGTTTAAAATTCTTAAGTATTACTGCATCAAATCTGGATGAGTTTTTTATGATTCGTGTTGCTTCGCTAAAAGATATGGTAAATGCCGACTATACAAAGCCGGATATTTCCGGGATGACGGCAAAGGAACAGCTTGAAAAAATAAACGAAGAAACGCATCATTTGGTGTCCCAACAGTATTCTACATACAATAGGTCACTGATTCCGCTGTTAAAGGCAAATGGTTTGAAAGTGATTGAAAAACAGGAGGATTTGACAAAAGAACAGGGAGAATATGTTGACCGGTACTTTGAGGATAACGTATATCCGGTTCTGACACCGCTTGCAGTAGATTCTTCCAGACCGTTTCCGCTCATTCGAAATAAATCTTTAAACATCGGAGCATTAGTGAAGAAAAAAGCAGGAACGGGGAAAAGGGAGGAACTGGAATTTGCAACGGTACAGGTGCCGAGCGTACTGCCGAGAATTGTTCCGGTACCGTCAAAGGACCCACAGGAACGAAATGTGATTTTACTGGAAGAAATTATTGAACGTAACATCAATAAATTATTCCTCAATTACGATATCGTGAAGACATGTCCGTTCCGTATCATGAGAAATGCGGACCTTACAATCGAAGAAGATGAAGCAGCCGATCTGCTAAAGGAAATTGAAAAGCAGATTAAGAAACGTCAGTGGGGGCAGGCAATCCGTTTGGAAGTGGAAGCCGGAATCGACAAACGCTTATTAAAAATTATTACTTCCGAACTCTCCATAAAGGAGGAAGAAATCTATTATATTGATGGACCGTTAGACCTTACTTTCTTAATGAAAATGTATGGAATGAGCGGATTTGACCATTTGAAGGCAAGACAGCACCGCCCGGCTGCCGTTCCGGAAATTCCGGAAGGAACATCCATTTTTGATGCAATCAAAAAGCAGGATATTCTGTTGCATCATCCATACCAGACTTTTGAACCGGTAGTAAATTTTATCAAAGAAGCATCTGCCGATAAAGATGTATTGGCAATCAAACAGACATTATATCGTGTCAGCGGTAATTCTCCGATTATTAGCGCATTGGCGCAGGCTGCGGAAAACGGCAAGCAGGTTACGGTACTGGTAGAATTAAAAGCTCGTTTTGATGAAGAAAATAATATCGTATGGGCCAGAAAATTGGAACATGCAGGATGTCATGTATTGTATGGGCTGGTCGGCTTAAAGACACATAGCAAAATAACACTTGTTGTGCGCAGGGAAGAAGACGGTATCAGACGATACGTACACCTGGGAACCGGTAACTATAACGATGCCACAGCAAAATTGTATACGGACATCGGACTTTTGACTTGCAAGGAGGCGTATGGAGAAGATGCTACCGCTGTCTTTAATATGCTTTCCGGATATTCCGAACCTCTTTCCTGGAATAAATTAAGTCTTGCACCGCTCTGGTTAAAGGATCGTTTTCTGTATCTGATTGGCAGAGAAAAGGAAAATGCAAACAAAGGATATCCGGCAAGAATTATGGCAAAAGTCAATTCCCTTTGCGACAGGGATATTATCATTGCACTGTATGAAGCCTCTATGGCAGGTGTCAAAATTGACTTAATTGTCCGGGGAATCTGTTGTTTAAAAGTAGGCATACCGGGTGTCTCGGATAACATTACCGTTCGTTCCATTGTCGGAAACTTTTTGGAGCATAGCAGAATTTTCTATTTTGAAAATAATAAGGAGCCCGAAATTTATTGCGGAAGTGCAGACTGGATGCCGCGAAATCTGGAGCGGCGTGTTGAAATCCTATTCCCGATTGAACAGGCAGACTTAAAGAAAAAAGTTACACATATCCTGACCTGTGAATTGGAAGATACCGTAAAGGCACATCGCATGTTACAGGACGGCTCTTATGCAAAAGTAGATAAACGCGGTAAAAAAATATTGAATTCCCAGGAAGAATTCTGCAAAGAGGCACAACAGGAGGTCTTTAGGGAACAAGTACAGGAAATCGGATACGGAACAAGTTTGTCCAGGAGATTTATTCCGGAAACACATATCTCGGAGGAAGAATAAAATGAGAGAATATGTTTTGGCATCTTCATCGCCGAGAAGAAAAGAACTGCTTCAACAAATCGGAATGTCATTTACCACTGTCACAAGCAGAAAAGAAGAAGTGACGCATAAAACAAATCCGGAAGAAATCGTAGCAGAACTTTCTAAAATAAAAGCAGAAGATGTTTTTTCTCAAGGTAATACAAAAAAGGTTGTCATCGGAGCAGATACGATTGTGGTTTTTAAGGGAGAGATTATGGGAAAGCCGAAGGATGAAAAGGATGCCTTCTCCATGCTTAAAAAACTGCAGGGGAATGTTCATCAGGTGTATACCGGTGTGACAGTTTATTATACGCAAGATAACAAAGAAGAGTATTTCTCATTTACCGAAAAAACAGATGTAGAATGTTATCCAATCAGTGACGAGGAAATTTGGGAGTACATTTTGACGAAAGAACCGATGGACAAAGCCGGAGCTTATGGAATACAGGGATGTTTTGCTGCATATATTAAGGGCATAAACGGAGAGTATAACAATGTAGTGGGACTTCCAATCGGAAGACTTGTGTTTGAATTGAAAAAACGGAATTTATGGTAATTTGGAGGTGGAAAGATGCAGGAATATGATGATGCGGTATTACGTTGCTTCTTAGAGAATCAGGGACAGTTGTTTTCAGAACCTGTTGCAAACAGTTTAGAAGAAGCCGAGGCCTTTTTGGAAGACTTTATGGCAATTGTTGTAAACTCACAAAAAGAAGTGTGGGAGTACTTTGAAGAAGAAGGGATTGATATGGAAGGTGCTAACGAAGAAAGTATCTTGGAAGCAGACGAGGTTTTTGAAGTCGGCGACGGAAGATACTTAATCGTTGAGGCATAGAAATTTATTTACAGCATATATTTGTAAATAATATCAGAAAGACCATTTTCATGATTGGAGCGGGCGGTAATGATATCTGCCTGCTCTTTTAATATGTCGGAACCGTTACACATTGCGACAGAAAGGCCTGCGGCTTTTAACATTGATAAATCATTTTCGGCATCTCCGCTTGCGATGGAATCAGCCACGGGAATGGAAAGGTAATCACAGAGCCATTGCAGTGCACGTCCTTTTCCGGCAGTAGAGTTAAAGACTTCCAGATAGGTGTCACTTGAAAAAATCGTGGAAAGGCGATTGCCTGACATTTCGCGGATGGCATCTGCAAATTGAACCAGATGATTTTTATCATGTAAATCAATGGCAAGCAATTTATAGGGCGGAACAGAAAGTACTTTTAAAGGATTGTCACTGATAATTAACGGGAGATGAATTTTTCTGCGATAAAACTTTGTTTCTTCATCATCTTTTCCGACGATAATTGCATCCTCTGTATATGTCTGGATATGCACCTGCATAGATGCTGCAAGTTCCCAGACTTTGGAAACGTCATCTAAAGAAACACGGATTTCGTAAATACTTTTCTTTGCGTCACAATCATAAATAAGACTGCCGTTATTGGCAGTGATATACATACCGGAATAGGAAATTCCGGCATTTTCTTTTACTTCCAGAATACTGTTTAGCGGGCGGCCGGAAGCCAGAACAAGCGTGTTGCCGGCGGCAATCATATCATCCAATGCCTGTTTCATTTCCGGAAAAATCTTTGATTCATTATTTAATAGAGTACCGTCTAAATCCGTAAACAGTATTTTTTTCATGAAAATAATTCCTTTCGTTTTGCAAGCAGTTTATCGAAAATGTCTTTCGGTACCTGTAATTTGCCATATCCTGTACCAAGTTCCAGTTTGGGCTTTGCGGCACCGTGAAAATCAGAACCACCGCTTAATAAAAGACCGTTTTTTTCGGCAAGCAGCCTCATGGAAGCCTCATCCGAAGGAGAATAAGTAGCATAAAGTGCTTCCAGTGCAACAAGACCGCAACTTTTTAAAGAGGAAACAAGAATCTGAAGACGTTCGCTACTCATTCCATATAGAAGCGGATGCGCTAAAACCGGAATCCCTTTTGCACTTAGAATAAGGGAAACGGCATCCTGCGGAGTCACTTTTTCACGAGGAATAAAATAAGGAGCACGATCGCCGATATAGCGTTCAAAAGCTTCCGAAAGAGAGCGGATATATCCTTTTTCCAGCATATACCTTGCATAGTGCGCTCTTGTAATGACAGAGTCCGGATAATGTGATTTTAAATCCTCATAGGTGATATCCATTCCGGCACGGGTACGCAGTGCATTGCACATCTTTTCATTTCTCAGTTCTCTGGAATCCACAAATTCCTGAATCTTTTTTTGAAAAGCGGGAGTCTTATGGTCAATCATAAGGCCTACGATATGCACATCTTTTCCTTCATATTCCGTAGAAAGTTCGATACCGGGAATAACGGTAACCGGACGTTCTTTTGCGGACTCAATTGCTTCATCGATACCGTCAATCGTATCGTGGTCTGCCAGAGCAAAAGCAAAAAGTCCTTTTTCGACCGCAAGATCTACTAACTGAGAAGGAGAAAGACTCCCGTCAGAATAATTGGAATGTACATGTAAATCTACGTTTTTTTCTAAATTAGTCATTGTCATCTTCTTTTTGAGCGGTGTATACAGTACGTTTTCTAGCCATTTCATCACTTTCGAGATATTCATCGTAGGTGGTGATTTTATCAATCAATGTTCCGTTTGGAAGAATTTCCATGATACGGTTTGCAGTAGTCTGAATAAACTGATGATCGTGGCAGGAGAATAACTCTACACCGGGGAATTTAATCAGACCGTTGTTTAATGCCGTAATGGATTCCATATCAAGATGGTTGGTGGGCTCATCGAGAATCAGGCAGTTCGCGCCGGAAATCATCATTTTCGATAACAGGCACCGAACTTTTTCACCTCCGGATAAAACCTTGACTTTTTTCACGCCGTCTTCTCCGGCAAAAAGCATACGGCCTAAGAATCCGCGCACATATGTCACATCTTTAACAGGGGAGTAGCCGGTCAGCCATTCGGTGATTGTATAATCGTTATTGAATTCTTCTGTATTGTCTTTCGGGAAATATGCCTGGGAAGTGGTAACACCCCATTTATAAGTTCCCTCATCCGGCTCCATTTCGCCCATTAAAATTTTAAAAAGCGTTGTTTTGGCAAGTTCATTACTGCCGACAAAAGCAATCTTATCTTCACGATTTACAATGAAGGAGATATTATCGAGGACTTTTTCGCCATTTACGGTTTTTGTAAGACCTTCTACAGTCAGTACTTCATTGCCGATTTCACGTTCCGGACGAAAATCAATATACGGATATTTACGGCTGGAAGGCTTGATGGTATCAAGTTCAATCTTTTCAAGGGCACGTTTTCTGGAAGTTGCCTGCTTTGATTTGGAAGCATTGGCAGAGAAACGGGAGATGAATTCCTGTAATTCTTTGATTTTTTCTTCCTTTTTCTTATTGGCTTCTTTCATCTGCTTAATCAGAAGCTGACTGGATTCATACCAGAAATCATAGTTGCCGGCATATAACTGGATTTTACCGTAATCAATATCTGCAATCTGCGTGCAGACTTTATTCAGAAAATAACGGTCATGGGATACTACAATAACCGTATTTTCAAATCCGATTAGGAACTCTTCAAGCCATGATATTGCGTCAAGATCAAGATGGTTGGTAGGCTCATCGAGCAGAAGAATATCAGGATTACCAAACAATGCTTTGGCAAGCAGAACTTTGACTTTTTCGTTACCGTTTAAGTCACTCATCAGGGAATAATGAACGGAAGTATCGATACCAAGTCCGTTTAAAAGCATTGCAGCATTGGATTCTGCTTCCCATCCATCCATTTCAGCAAACTCGGCTTCTAATTCACTGGCACGGATGCCATCTTCATCTGTGAAGTCTTCCTTTGCATAAATGGCATCTTTTTCCTTCATAATCTCATAAAGACGGGCATTTCCCATGATTACGGTATCCATGACAGGATAAGTATCATATTTAAAATGATCCTGTTCGAGGAAGGAAAGACGCTGCCCCGGTGTAATGGTTATGTCTCCGTTGGTGGTTTCCAACTGACCGGAGAGAATTTTCAAAAAAGTAGATTTACCGGCACCGTTTGCTCCGATAAGTCCATAGCAGTTTCCTTCTGTAAACTTGATGTTGACATCTTCAAATAAGGCTTTCTTGCCTACTCTATACGTTACATTATTTGCACTAATCATAATTTCTCCTGTTATTTTTCTTTTCCTATTATATTATTGTTTTCTGTGCCATTTGCTATTGTACAGAAAAGGATATAAAAAAGCAAGAAAAAAGAGAAGTGTATATTAGTCAATGATGTGACACCAACTTTTTAAAAATAAAAAAGTTGATGTGCTATATAATTGTAGAACAGTTTCTGATCGTTACGACGACTGCACTCGCCCTTTTTTCTTACAAACGCAATTCTTACAAACGCAACTCTTACAAACGCAACTCTTTCAAAGTAGCTCTCGTAAAATAGCTCTCGCAAAGTAGCAATTTTCGCAAAAGTAGCGGGAAAATACTGAAGTTAGTAAAAATCCGCCACTTCCTACAACGCAACTCTCGCAAAAGTAGCGGGAAAACGCTAAAGCCAGTATAAATCCTCCACTTCTTGCAAGCAATTATCCATTTCTTGACCAGCAATTCTCGCAAAAGTAGCGGGGAAACACTGAAGTTAGTATAAATCCTCCACTTCATGCAACGCAACTCTCACAAAAGTAGCGGGGAAACGTGGAAGTCAGTATAAATCCTCCATTTTCTGCAACGCAACTCTCACAAAAGTAGGTATGGGGTTATAGAAGAAAAGAAGAAATTATAAATATGTTTTTGGGCAAATATAAAAAAGCAAGAGAAAAAAGAGAAGTGCCTTGCAATTATGCTCTTTGAACGATAAAATGTACATAATGGGGTTACGATAAAAAGAAAGGTGGATACGTCTTATGGCATACGGTTCCATTCCTTTGGAAAAAAGACTAAAGGATAATATCAAAAATTACAGTTTGAAATCATTACTTGATCTTTCTCTTCTTAGCAGTCAGGCAAATTCTCTATATCAATTATTTCGTATTGAACTATTAATAACAGATCGACACGGGGAAAAAATCATCGTATGCGGAGATTTTACGTCCTATCAGCCGGATGTTGTGAAAGAACCGGGAATAAAATTAAGAATTGCAGATCGTACGGTAGCCCATATCTATGTGCGCTATGAGCAAGTGGAAAAGGAGCAGCTTTTAGCGGTACAGACATTGGTAGACGGATTTATAAAAACAGCACAGGAATTGGGAGAAAAGACTTATCTTTATAAGGAGACGGCTGCCTATACGGATGAATTGGAAGAAAAACTGGAAAAGGAATCCTACCAGGTAAAGCATGGTGAAAAAAATGACGAATTGACCGGTGTTTTAAACAGAACCTATTTTGAAAATCGACTAAAGATTGTGGACCGCTCCCAGATTGCTCCGGTATGTGCTATTTGCGTCAATATCAACGACTGGAAATATGCAAACGATCATTTTGGAGAGGAAGGCAGCGACCGACTGATTAAGATTGTTGCCGATATTTTGCAGGAAAAAGCAAAACCGGAATATATCATCGGAAGGGTAGACGGCGATGTATTCAATGTCTTAATCCCGATGCCGGAAGAGGGAGAGAGTGATACTTATTGCAGTGTCGTCAAAGAAGCATGTGACAGATATGAGGATGCACAGTTAGCACCGTCGGTAGCAATCGGCAGTGCAATGAAAGAAAATGTCGAAGAATCATTAACTGATGTTTTATCGGATGCCGAATACGAGATGTTCGAGGATAAACTGACAATTAAAAATACACCGGAATATAAAAAGAGATTACAGAAGGGCTGCTGAGATAGCGGCTCTTTTAATTTCTAAAAAAAGTATTAAATCAAACGAAAATTCCGGAAATAAGAAAACCAAAGAAAAAATGAGATAAAAAGAGTAAAAGAGAGATAATATAAGATTATGAATCGTGATTGCTGTTGCAAGAGAAAAGAGATGAACATAATATAAGACTATCGGTTAGCACTCGACAAAAAAGAGTGCTAACAAAGACAAAGGAAAAGAGAATTTAAAATATAAGGAGGCAATTATTATGAAGTTAGTACCATTAGGAGACAGAGTTGTATTAAAACAGTTAGTTGCAGAAGAGACCACAAAGTCCGGAATTGTTCTTCCGGGACAAAATAAAGAAAAACCGCAGCAGGCAGAAGTACTTGCAGTAGGACCGGGCGGAGTGATCGACGGAAAAGAAGTAAAAATGGAAGTGAAAGTTGGAGATAATGTTATTTTCTCCAAATACGCAGGCACAGAAGTTAAAGTTGATGAAGAAGAGTACATTATTGTAAAGCAGGCAGATATCCTGGCAATTATCCAGTAAGAGAAAACATAAACATTAAGAATGAAGATTTAGGAGGCATATTATTATGGCAAAAGAAATTAAATACGGAGCAGAAGCCCGTGCAGCATTAGAAGCAGGTGTCAACAAACTGGCTGATACCGTAAGAGTAACACTTGGACCGAAAGGAAGAAACGTAGTTTTAGATAAATCTTTCGGAGCACCGTTAATCACAAATGATGGTGTTACAATTGCTAAGGAAATTGAACTGGAAGATGCATTTGAAAATATGGGAGCACAGCTTGTAAAAGAAGTTGCAACCAAAACAAATGATGTTGCAGGTGACGGTACGACAACCGCAACTGTTCTTGCACAGTCCATGGTTCATGAAGGAATTAAAAACCTTGCAGCCGGTGCAAATCCGATTATCTTAAGAAAAGGTATGAAGAAAGCAACCGATTGTGCAGTAGAAACTATTGCTAAAATGAGTTCTAAGATTACCGGAAAAGAACAGATTGCAAGAGTTGCAGCAATTTCTGCAGGTGATGAAGAAGTTGGACAGTTAGTAGCCGATGCTATGGAAAAAGTATCTAATGATGGCGTTATTACCATTGAAGAATCCAAAACAATGTTAACAGAACTTGATCTTGTTGAAGGTATGCAGTTTGACAGAGGATATATTTCCGCATATATGGCAACGGATATGGATAAGATGGAAGCTGTACTGGATAATCCGTATATCTTA
This sequence comes from Lachnospiraceae bacterium, assembly GCA_029007885.1. Lineage (GTDB taxonomy): Bacteria > Bacillota > Clostridia > Lachnospirales > Lachnospiraceae > RGIG8767. Next base: position 9,618 of record JAQXIR010000085.1, read on the forward strand.
ATTACAGATAAGAAAATTTCTAACATTCAGGAGATTCTTCCGCTGTTAGAGCAGATTGTACAGTCAGGCGCAAAACTGTTAATCATTGCAGAAGACGTAGAAGGTGAAGCACTGACAACTCTGATTGTAAATAAATTACGTGGTACATTCAATGTTGTAGCTGTTAAAGCACCGGGATACGGCGACAGAAGAAAAGCGATGTTAGAGGATATCGCAATCTTAACAGGCGGTCAGGTAATTTCCGAAGAACTCGGTCTTGACTTAAAAGAAACAACGATGGAACAGTTAGGACGTGCAAAATCCATTAAAGTTCAGAAAGAGAATACGGTTATCGTGGAAGGTGCAGGAGATAAAGATGCCATCAACGCACGTATTTCCCAGATTAAGAAACAGATTGAAGAGACAACATCTGATTTTGATAAAGAAAAATTACAGGAAAGATTGGCAAAACTGGCAGGCGGCGTAGCAGTTATCCGTGTCGGTGCTGCAACCGAAACAGAAATGAAAGAAGCAAAACTTCGCCTGGAAGACGCACTTGCCGCTACAAGAGCTGCAGTGGAAGAAGGTATTATTTCCGGTGGTGGTTCTGCCTATATTCATGCTTCCAAAGAAGTTGCAAAACTTGCAGATACGCTTGCGGGAGATGAAAAGACAGGTGCACAGATTGTATTAAAAGCATTAGAAGCTCCGTTATTCCATATTGCAGCAAACGCAGGACTGGAAGGTGCTGTTATTATCAATAAGGTAAGAGAGTCAAATCCGGGAACAGGTTTTGATGCATTAAAAGGTGAGTATGTTGACATGGTTAATGCCGGAATTCTTGACCCTGCAAAGGTTACAAGAAGTGCACTCCAGAATGCCACAAGTGTTGCATCTACCTTCCTGACAACAGAATCCTGTGTTGCTCAGATCAAAGAAGAAGCTCCTGCAATGCCGGCAGGCGGAGCAGGTATGGGCGGAATGATGTAAATCTAACCGTATCAAATGTTGTAAAAATGGCAGGGTGCCGTTTGCATAAGCGGCACCCTGCAAAATCTTTTCATATTCTAAATATCAAAATGGCGTATCGCCAGAAGAATTTTCCAATGTATTAAGTGACTATATAATGAAGAGAGATGATTGCTATGATTGCGTAGCAGACGTAAAATTATTTTGTTGTTTGACATACGTAATATTACGTATTATAATTACCTATGATAGGGAGGAATATAGATGCCTATGACATCGAAGGAGATGATAAAACTCCTGAA
>JAQXIR010000086.1 GCA_029007885.1 Lachnospiraceae bacterium
TATTTTCCCGCTACTTTTGCGAAAATTGCGTTGCAGGAAATCACGCTCCGTATCGTTCCATCATGGTAAGTACTTCTTTTGCATACTGCGGATAGTTAGCCGTAAATTCTCTCAATTCTTTCTCCCCATCCTTGGCAAGCCGTTTATTATAGTCTATCTGAGTACGCAGTTTCTGCCTTCTGTTGATATAGTCATGGCGAATTTCAACCATTTCCTTATGGTCTAACAAGGCAATCGGATAATGCAGCCACATACCGGCATCGTGTAATTGGTAGCAGCGCAGGCACTTTAACAGTTCTTCCTGATAAAAAGCAAGTTCCTTTTCATTCTCTTCATTCCGTTCCCTGTCACGACATTCTTCTTCATAAATATCCCACAACTGCTTCAGTTCCTTGGCACTCGTTGTATTGTATTTCATGTAAAGATAGTCCAGCAGATGTGCGTTGTTTACATAACGTATCTTTACCGTATTCTGAAGCAAAATAATCCGGTTGATTGCCTTTTCGGTTTTGGTAAGTTCCTGGGAATAATCCAGATATTTTACATAAAGCACCGTCAGCATCACTGCAGCTGCAAAAACCGTTACGATATATCCCCATTTTGTTTCCATTTCAAATACAAACTGTAAAACAAAGAGCATCAACATACAGAGGATTGCTGCCGCTGCGCAGATTAATACCATTCCCTTGCAATTTGCAACATCATGCTGTAATTCTCCCTGGCGATAATGGTATGCGTGGCGTTCTCCTTCCAGCCGTTTTAAATCATCCCGAATTAACTCCCTGTAATTTTCCGCCTCTTTCATATCATTATATGCTTTCGGCATCTGATCCGCGAATTGTTCCATGCGGTAAAACTGCTCATCTGTCATTCTCGTCTTCTTTTCTTTAAATTCCCGTTTCTCACCTTCAAAGAAAAGAATCCGTTTGGCGTAGTCCTGAACTTCTGCCTTTTGCTGCTGCGGCAGAGCCTCCAGTTCATCCATATCTTTTAAACAGGCTGTTACCAGATTGTATTCGTAAGAGAGTTTATCGAGTTCTCCCGAAGCATCTTTGACCTGTTCCACCAGACTGCGTATATATTTGTCACGTTGCAAAGGATCACTGATTTTTAGAAAAGAACGTTCATTTGTCAGACTGTCCCAATCCCACTGTGATTCTTCTTTTTCAGTCTGCTCCTGATCATCCTTCCAAAATTCATCTTCATCCCAAAAATCATCTTCCGTTTTCCGTATTTTGGACAGAAGTGTCTTAAGTAAACCCATTTTTTTCCTTTCCGTATCTACTATATCTTATTTCTGCGAAATACCGTTTCCCGATAATCGTCCTTCATCTTTTCTGTCAGCAGGTGAATGCCGTTATAAAAAGGAGCACCGTTTTCTTTTTCTGCTTCCAGTTTTTCTAAATACTGCCTTGCCGGTGTATTTTCATAGTCCTGTTTTGCCTGACGCATGCGGCTTTCCACTTCCAGAGAGTCTTCGTAACTTTCCGGATGCTTTGATAGATATGACAAATAGGTTTCCTCATCCATTCCCATCTTTAAAGCCGTCAGAAACTGCACGTAACTTTCCGTATTGGCATAGGTATCATATGCTTTCTTAAAACAGTCCGCTGCCTTTCCGTAAAGAAACTGTCCTGCGGCACAAACTCCCAAATTATGATACAGTTTCGCCCGCAGTTTAACCTGACTTTCCTGTGTTTCCATAAGTAATGCCTCATATTCCTCAGATGCCATGCCGTATTTTGACTTCGCCAAAAGAGCATCCGCTCTTGTCTTTTTTCTCTCCTGCAGCGAAAGATTATTCTGGCTCTTAAAAACTGCATTGACCAGTGCAATTTCGTTTTCTCCGTAATATCCTGTCTGGGAAAATAAAATCTGTGCAAACATGCCCATTGCATTTTCTTTTCCTCTGACATTTCCAAGCTGTTCTGCCAGTTGCGGAAGTTCCAGTTCCTTTTCAATCCATTCCAGAAGTTCATCACAGATAAACCGTTCATCTAAAAGATAAGCTTCCTTGAAAACATAGTAGCATAGCTCTTCAATCGAATAGAGGTTCAGGGACTCTTCGTTTACATAATATGGAGTTTTTGCATATCGTCCGTTACAAAGAATTACTGTACTCAAGCATTGCTCTCCTTATATTAAGTCTATCTTCTGCTCGAAGGTGAGAGAAGATGCCTTGGCAAATTCTCCGAATCCCATATCCGATGCAAGAATCCGAAGCGTATCTTCTCTTATCATGGAAACCGACAGATGAATCCTCGTCATTTTATTTTCTCTTACGGGAAGTCCGTCCAGGACAATCTCTATCTGTTTTCTGTTTCTGCCGTCAAGCGGTGTAATCATGATTTCAAAACTGTTGCCTTCCGTTAAGATAATGTCACAATCTTTTCTGCTCTCATACCAGTTCTCTCCACCATTTAGAAGTGCCAGATAGGAGTCTTGTCCGCATCGCTTTACCTGCATGCCGACATTTGCTTTCAATTTATCCTTTCCCAGAAAAATGATATCTTTTGTCTCTGCTGACTCCTGTTTTACCATCGCTGCATAGCAGGCGCCTTTACTGTAAAGATTATTCCCTTTAAAAACCCTGCGTCCTGCGCATAATTCCCGTAAAGATTCCCGGTACCATTCCTCGTCAAATCCTTCTCCGATTAAATATGCACAGCCAATGTCTTTTCCGGGTAAAGTCTCCATGAGAATCTGTAAAAAGGATTCATCTTTATCCTGTACCATATCCCTTTTAAGCGTTTCTTCTTTTTCTTCCACAAATGCTACAATCGGTGTTGTATTTCTGTTTTTGGTAAAATGATAACTTTTAAGAGAAGTTTCCGAAAAATCATAAATCATAACGTCTCTTTTCCAAAGTTCTTTCGGCTGGTGAATCATATAGTAAAAAATGCTCTCTTCTCTTCCCTGAAAATAAATCTCACACTCCGGGAAGTCCAGAAGCTGAACCATCTTGCCTAAAACTTCAATTACATTTTCATTTAAATTCGGCACCGTAAACATGATTACACTTGGTTTTTCCCGTTTCAGCACCTTCCCCAGCAGGGAAATGCTTCTCTTGACAAACAAGGCAAGCAGGGCAACCGGGTCAAAGTTTTCCTCTCCGATTGCAACCTCTTCTCCCACAAGTGCTTTTTGCAAAAGGGAAGTTACCAGTACGCCCTCTTCTACCTTGGCATAGTTCAATGCCTCTTTTCCGAAAAACCACTGGTTTACCTGAAGCAATTTAAAAAGACATACCGGAATATTATACTGCTCCTGTCCTTCTGCCAAAGACAACGTTTCCGGAACTTCCTGCCCTTTTGGACCGTAACTTATCTGCGCATATTCATTTGATAAATCATATCCGATTACAATCTTGTCATTGTTTAAAAGCATGTCTTTCTTTTTCCCCATTGCACTCTCACCTTATTGCGGTGAGAACAGCGACTCCGTCATATATTTTTTCTGTTCATACTCTTCAATCAGATGCATTGCGGCACTATAGTCTTTCAGTGTATCCGCAATCGCGACATCATTAATCATACTGTAACGATCCTGCAATGTATCAGACAGCGCATCACTTTTCTGGATGGTACCGCTTTCCGTCAATTGTTCCTTGTTGGCATATTCTTCGGTAACATAATACTGCAATGTCTCCCCGAAAAACAGTAAAAACGGTTTTACAAAGATGCCGCCGTACATATTCTGCATTTCTTCTCTGATGTAGCCGGTTTCTTCACTCAGTTTACTGCCGACAACATAGTGAATAATCACTTTACTGTCCGGATTTCCCTTATACTCAATCAGAGTCATGTTGGAAATGGAAAGGGCATCTACGGAGATTTCTTTATATTCCTGGAAAAACGGCAAAATGATATGTCTGCATACGAACAGGTTATGTAAGAATTCACGGCAGACTTTCTTTGTGCTCTCCTGCATCTGTTTGATTTTATCCGCATAGAATTTTAAAAATGCAAGCATGCATACTACCGGCAGTTCCTTTTGAGACAGAAAAATTCTTTCCACATCCCAAAATACAAACTCGTCTGTCAGTCGTTCATGTACCAGATATTCATAAGAACAGTAAGACAGATAAGCCAGTTCTATATCCGGTTTTGCACAGCCTGTAACATATTGCTTGAAAATCTGCTTTTCTTCTCCGATGAAAGCACCTGTTTCCAACATCTGAACAATTATTTTTTCACAGATAGCGTAGGTATCCAGTTCAAAGTTTGACGCTGCTTTCCAAATGTCCCTAAGATTTTTTACCGGGCCCTGATAAAAATTCATCAGATACGTCAAAACTTCTTCATTGTATTTTCCGCGTTCAAACGCACTGTAAATGACATAGGTCATTTCCCTGTTTTCAATTGCTCCTTCATTTTGCAGAAGATATGTCGTAATTTTTACCAGTGTCTTCGGCTCAATGACTGCCGGGTCAAATTTCAAAATCCATTCATATGCTTTCTCATAGTATCCCCGGATTGCCAAAAGGCGCACAAGTTCTCCGCGTTCTTTTCCCACTACGTCTTCCGGCTTGATTCGTTCTAAAAGTTGATCTAATAAGGCAAGTTCATCCTGTTCAAAGTAAAAACTCAGAAGTTTCAAGCGTATTTTACGGCGAAACTCCTTTTCTACCGCCTCTGCCTCTTCCAGATAGCGATATCGTTTCTCATTCTGTTTTGTAATAAAGATAAGGTCTCTGTTCCCACAGATAAAAAGATTAAGCGCAAGAGAATCCTGTGCATAAGGTTCCACAAAGGGAATCAGTTTCCTTGGCAGGAAGAAGCACTCTGTTGCATATTCCCTGCTGCCGTAATAGCGGTTTCCCCGTTCATCCTGAAGTAAAATCGTATAATCATTACCGGGAAGAGATATATATGCTTTTCCGTTTATGACCGGATAGACAGCCTCCTGATTGAGTCTGTCGTCAAGCACAATCACATGGGTAATATCTCTGTCTTTTACGGTAACCGCATGCAAAAGCAAAAGTGTCGCTAACTGTCTTGCATTGTCCGGTGTCATCATTTCTTTGACAATGATTTCCTGATACAGATATGCCAAATTGCCGTTTATCTTTCCCGCATATAATTGTTTCAGCAAAAACCGGCCGATTTGCGAGCTATATGCTTCATACAGTTCTCCCAATTTCTGTCTGTTCTTGACAATATAGGCATACAGATATGCATTTTGAGATACCGTCAATTCACTTTGATAGGAAAAATACATCAAAACCCGTTTCGGAATCACTGTCTCGCTTTGCAAATCCATTGACATCATATAATATTCATACAGCCGCGTAATCTGAAGGTTCTGTTCAACTGCGCGTTCATACCAGATAAAGTATTCTTTTCCGACCTTACTACCCTTCATTAACAGCAGACAGATTGCCTGTAACGTATCACTTTGCGGATTTTTTTCATAAACAGCCTGCAGTATTCTGACAAGTGTTTTATCATATGTCTTTTCCCGCAATGCCAGATAGGTAATTCGCTGCATCAGTTCCAACGATAAAATCTGTTCTTTCGCTCCGAACCAAAGAATCTGTTTGTCCTGCTGTGTCATCTTAAGCAGGAGCGGATCCGCATTTAACATTTGAATCATTTCCAGATAAAACACCGGGCTTTTGCATCCTGATGCAATCAGATTCGTGGCAAACTCCCATTTTGTGGAAGTACTTTTATGGAAATCTCCGGAAAGATACAGTAAAATCCATGCAATTCTGAAATTGTCCGGATTTTTTTCATAAATTCCCTGTACTCTCTCAGCAGCCTCTCTGGTATAGTATTCATCCACATTATATAAAGATGTCAGATACAGATAATAGCAATACAGCGTATCGTCTAACTGCTCCGGATCGGGAATGTAATGATCAAGAATCCATTTTGCTTCGTTATAACGTTCCTGCGTAATCAGAAGCTGCGCCTCGAAAAGGCTGTTTTCTACATTTGTCTCATCTATTTTCTTCCGGTGTGAGATTAATTCCTGCGTCAGCATCAGCCACTTCTGCAACGAAATTTTTTTCATACGGAAGTCTAAATAATGTCTTGTCAAGGCATACGTCATACTTTTTTGTTTGTGCGCGGTATGGTTCTTTTTGCCGCCGTACTGGCATACTGCCGTAACAGAAACGCAAAAGGAACCATGCGAATGAGAAAACAGCAATCTTCCAAAGTTTCTTCCTGCATGCAATCCCTCTTTTTTGATATAAAACGTATAATGGCAGCAGTTTCCGAGAAAGTCATCATCTGTCATTACGTTCTTTGTCAACGTAATGAATTCTCCGTCCACACATACCGAAAGATGGGTATATCCCCATCCGTTTCTCTCGATACAGATTGTCAGCGGCATTCCGTCTTCCGGATTTTCAACTCTTACTTCCTCTCTATCCAAAATGTACTCAATTGGCTGCTTTTTATTGATACCAATCAGAAACTCTTCCAAATTTCTGTTCTTATCCGTGGAAGTTTTCAAGCCTCTGTACAGATTTCTGTATTTTGCATCATTTCCCGTAAAGACTTCTAAAAACTTGTCCTGATAAAAGAGTTTTACTGCCTCATCCCAGTTACTCTTTGCTAAATTGGTAAAATGAAAAAGATTACGGATACTGCCCATGGAAGATTCTAAGTTATCATGAAGAATATTGATAACAAACGGCAATACATATTCTCCCATATCGCAGACCACATAAAAATTGCCTTTTTGTACTTCTCCCGTCTCCATGCCTGTGCTGTCAAATGTATAAAATATCTCTGCCTGCGTTCCCGCAAACTCCTCATTCACACAGTGCATCCGCATTCTCGAGGAATAAACACTGCCCTTCATCGGTCTGCCGGACTGTTCCTCAATCACAAAGGAACCTTGTGCCGTTTCATTTTCGTGAAGGTTGATTTCTATTTTAGAGCATGAGAAAATAAGCGAACCGCCTTCGTAGTCAAACTCGCCATTCAGATACCGTATCGTCTTTTCTCCCAAACTCTCACCCCATTTACCTTACAATATCCCTTTCAGTATAACATTACATGGGGCTGTTTTGCAAGAAAACAGGAACGATACGGTACTTTTTTCATATACTGTTTGTAAGGATTCTTTCAGAGGTTTTTATGTCCAAATTTCCTATTCACGCAACTTCGTCTACCGATAGGGGTACACTGCAGATAAATGTTGTCTCTTCTATTACACCGATACCGATTCAGGATGCCAAAATTACGATTTCCGTAACCGGGGCTCCCGAAACGCCGATTGAGCAGCTTACCACTGACCGTTCGGGTCAAACGGAGACGGTGGATCTTGCAACACCACCTTTAGACCTTAGTCTGTCACCACAGGATATTATGCCCTACGCAGAATATGACCTTTCCGTCACTGCTCCCGGTTATGACCCGCTTGTCATCACCGGCACGCAGATTCTTCCCGATGTAAAAGCCATTCAGGACATCGAACTTACCCCGACAGAGTTTAAAGAGACTTCTTCTTCCATCGCAATTCCATACCACACTCTTTACGGAGAATATCCGCCCAAAATACCGGAAGCGGAAATCAAGCCGATGGACGAAACAGGAGAAATCGTTTTAAGCAGAGTTGTCATTCCGGAGCACATCGTGGTACATGACGGTTCCCCGGATGATCCGACGGCTCCTAATTATTACGTTACCTACAAAGACTATATTAAGAATGTTGCTTCCTCCGAAATCTATGCGACCTGGCCGGAAAGCACCATCTATGCAAACATTCTGGCAATTATGTCATTTACGTTAAATCGTGTCTATACCGAGTGGTACCGGAATAAGGGGTTTGATTTTACCATTACCTCCAGTACCGCATTTGACCAAAAGTGGATGCATGGACGGAATATTTTTGAAAATATTGACTATCTGGTAGATACCGTTTTTGCAAATTTCTTATCGCGTCCCGGAATCCGACAGCCGATTCTTACTTCCTATTGTGATGGAAAGCGTGTCACCTGCAGCGGATTAAGCCAGTGGGGTTCCAAATACTTAGGCGATGAAGGATATGAAGCAATCGATATCATTCACTATTATTTCGGAAACGATATGTATATCAATACAGCAGAAGCCATCAGTGGTATTCCTTCTTCATTCCCCGGGTATGTACTCACGATTGGCTCAAGCGGTCAAAAAGTCCGACAGTTGCAGGAGCAGCTTAACCGGATTGCCCAAAACTACCCTGCCATCCCAACAGTCACGGTAGACGGCATCTATGGTGAACGCACTTCGGAAGCCGTCAAGACCTTCCAAAAAATCTTTTCCCTTCCGGCGACGGGAGAAACCAATTATCCTACCTGGTATCGTATTTCCGACATCTATGTCGGTGTCAGCAGGATTGCCGAACCCGAGTAATAACGATATCCAAAGTGCACGAAAAAACGACACCGGCAGTTCTGCTGCCGATGTCGTTTCAAATGTATTATTCTATTTTGCCTCATTAAGAGCACACATAATATCATTACTTCTCTGGATAAATCTTGTCATTGCTTCTGCCTCTAAAGGTGCCTGCTGCAATTTTGCAAGATCATACAACTGTTCACAGAACATCTTTGTGTTTTCACCGTCCTGATGTTCAATAATATACTGTACAAGCGGATGGTTGGCATTCAAAACAAGCGTTTCACCCTCATTTCCGAAATTACCCATTCCCATTCCGTTTGCAGCATACATTTTCATCATATCCTGCATTCTTCTGGACTCTTCGGAAAGGGTAATCATGGAAGAAATCTTCTTGTTTTTCAGTTTTTCTACCTTTACTTTGATTGATTCCTTTTTAAGTGCTTTCTTAAAAATCTTCTGCAGTTCCTCTGCCTGTGCATTCATTTCTTCCTGCGCTTTTTTGCTTGTACGGCTCATCAGGCTATCCGTAATGTCGGCATCGATTCTCATAAATTTAATGCCTTCATTCTTTGCCTCAAGTTGAGAAATAAACGGCTGGTCAATATTGTGGTTCAATATAACGGCATCCATCTTTGCCTGACGGAACATATTGATATACTGGCTCTGCTGCTGTTCGTCCGTTACATAGTAAATGACTTTTTCTTTCTTTTCTTCTGTATCGGATTCCTGTGCGTCTTCCGGTTTTTCCGCAGTTTCTTCGCTTTCTGTTGCCTCCTCGCTTGATTCCTCATCGGTATCAATCGGTTTTACTTCAAGACATTCCGGAAGAGTCATATATTTGCCATCCAGGTTCTTAAACAAGATATAATCTGTCATCTTCTCACAGAATTTATCATCTTTTAAGCAGCCGAATTTGATGAATGGACTGATGTCGTCCCAGTATTTATCATATTCTTCCTTTTCGGTCTTACACATGCCGGAAAGTTTGTCTGCTACTTTCTTTGTAATATATTCGGAAATCTTCTTTACAAATCCGTCATTCTGCAATGCACTTCTGGATACGTTCAGCGGAAGGTCAGGACAATCAATTACACCCTTTAACAATAACAGGAATTCCGGAATAACTTCTTTGATGTTATCGGCAATAAATACCTGATTGTTATAAAGTTTGATGGTTCCTTCGATGGATTCGTATTCCGTATTAATTTTCGGGAAATACAGAATTCCTTTTAAGTTAAACGGATAATCCATATTCAGATGAATCCAGAACAGCGGCTCCTTATAATCCATAAATACCTTACGGTAAAAATCAAGATATTCTTCTCTGGTACATTCATTCGGATGTTTCGTCCAAAGCGGCTGTGTTTCATTTAAAAGTTCCGGTCTTTTCTTGATTTTTAAGCGAACCGGCTCTTCTTTTACTTCTTCGCCCTCTTTTGCTTCCTTCTTTTCCGGTACAATTGTCTCAACAACTTCATCTGTCGGAAGTTTTTCATCTTCATTGATTGTCTGTGTTTCTTCTGTATCCGCCTTGCTTAAATAAATTTCTGTCGGCATGAAGGAGCAGTATTTTTTGATAACTTCTCTTGCTTTATATTCATTACAGAATTCCAGTACATCTTCATTAATAAACAATGTAATTTCTGTTCCGACAGTATCCTTTGTACCGTCCGTCATCGAAAATTCCGTTCCACCGTCACACTCCCAGTGAACCGGTGCGGCTCCTTCTTTATAAGAGAGTGTATCAATGTGAACCTCATCCGCTACCATGAATGCAGAATAAAATCCAAGTCCGAAATGTCCGATTATCTGATCTTCGTTCGTCTTGTCTTTATATTTTTCAAAGAAATCCGTTGCGCCCGAAAAAGCAATCTGATTGATATACTCTTCTACTTCATCAGCCGTCATTCCGATACCGTTATCGATAAATTTCAAGGTTTTCTCTTTCGGATTGACAATCACATCAATTTTTCCCTTGTAATCTTCCGGTAAGGTATATTCTCCCATCATATCCAGTTTCTTCAATTTTGTGATGGCATCACAACCGTTTGAAATCAGTTCTCTGAAAAAAATGTCATGGTCTGAATACAACCACTTTTTGATAATCGGAAAAATATTATCGCTGTTAATGGATAAACTTCCGTGCTTTTCTGCCATAAATACTCACTTTCCTTTCCTATTTCCTAAGCGGCAATTTATTTATTAAAACATAGTGTAATGCCGGATAATTTAAAAGTCAAGATAAAATTAGCACTCATTTTTAATGAGTGCTAACAATCTTCTGAAAGTGCCGTATTTACGGGCTTTTTCTAATTCTAAAATTTTCATAAATTCCCATTTTATTCCGAAAAATAGCGGTCATATACCTCAAAAAAATCAGATGTTGTTACTTCTTTGTCATGGATAAATGTCACACTTTCCCAAAGTGTACGATTCAGATTTCTGGTAAGCGAATCTACAAATGTTTCATATTCCTCTCCAAACACTTCTTCTTTCCGCTTCTCAACAATTTTTTTCTTGTTTTCATCCGTCACTTCCCGGTTAAACGTGCTTAAGCATTTAATAATATGATAGCCGTATCTTGTTTCAACAATATCACTTACTTCGTCCGTTCCGAGATTAAATGCCGCCTCCTCAAATTCCGGTTCCATTTCTCCCTTGCCGAAAGAATAAATAATGGTATCATCTTCACTGTATTGTGTTGCCAAATCTTCGAAATTTTCTCCTTCTTTTACTTTTTCAAGAACTTCCTGTGCACGCTTTTTCGCATTAGATTTGGCATATTCCGTATCAGCAACCATTTCTCCGTTCTCATTTAAAGAATATGTCTTTATCAGAATGTGCTCAACCGTAATCGTCCTTGCCTCATCATCACTGATTTCCGGATTAATGTCTTTAATAATATGCTGATATAATTTATCCGACAGTGCATACTCCTCATACAAAGAAGCAATTAATTTCTCATCAATTCCCATCTGCTCAATCTCTGTTTTGCTTAAGGAGTTAAAATATTCTTCAGCCGCTTTTTGAGCCGTCTCTTTTTCCTGCTCTGTCAGTTCTATATTATGCTTTTTTGCAAGAAGTTTCATGGCTTTCGTCTGGGCCATCTTTGCCAGTGCCGTTTCCTTTACATTTTCTTCTAAGGTCACGCCGTCAATTTCCGTTTCCCAGATTTTGCTTCCATAGACTTTTTCATAACGGTTCTGGATATTGGTCAGATAAACCATGATTTCCGGAAGCGTACATGACTCATCTTCAATGCGGAAAACTTCATTTCGACGAAATCCCGTTGTCAGTACGACCTTTGTTTCATCTGACGGTCTGCCGCATCCTGTCATGCTTTCCATGCATAATACCAATGCCACAAAAAGTACTGTAAGCCCTTTTAGTTTATGCCTGTTTCTTTTTTTATTTTTCATATATTTGTCTGATATAACTTCCCTCATTTTTCTTTTCCACAATAATTTTATTTTCAATTCTTTCACGCAGCTCCGGTACATGGGAAATGATACCCACAAGACGGCTGTCCTTTGCAAGTGTCTGTAACGTATTACATGCCTGATCAAGAGACTCTTCATCAAGTGCGCCAAATCCCTCATCAATAAACAGTGTCTCTACCGTAATTCCACCGTTTTCAGCCTGAATACAGTCACTCATCCCAAGTGCCAGTGATAAGGATGCCTTAAACAATTCACCGCCGGACAAGGTTTTTACGGAACGTTCCTTTCCGGTATAAAAATCCATGACCGTAATTTCAAGATTGTCCTTTTTTCTTCCGTCTGTTATTTTCAGAGCACGTTTCAACTCATATCTTCCGTCCGTCATCGTATAAAGCCGCAAATTGGCTGCTTTCAAAATTCTTTCAAAATATCCTGCCAGTACATATTGCTCGAATACCAGGCGTTTCTCGTTATTCCCGCTTGCAAGATTATCTAAGTCTTTCCAGATTCCGTACTGTTTCTTCCACTCTTCTGCCTTTTTTAGTTTTTCCCGGATGCCGGCAAGACTCTTTTTTATCTGCTCTGTCAATAGAGACGATTCTTTGATTCTGTTTGCGACTTCCCTGCTTTTCTCCCGGTTGCGCGTGATTGCCTGCAGAAGCGGAGCTTCATCAATCCTGCTCTTTCCTTTCAGGGATGTCTCAAGATGCTCTTTCATGCTCCGGGCAGATGCCAGTTCTTCTCCGTATGTCTGTATGCTTTTTTCCGTTTTTTCTAAAGTTTCCGGCTTACAAAGTGCTTTGCGATATGCTTCTACTGTAGCAAACCCCATCTTGTGCATTGTCTTTTTAAACGATTCCCGGTGCTTTTCTAATTCTTCTTTTGCCGTCTTTTCTTCTGCTTTCAGTTCCTGCAAAGCCTTTTCTTTTTCCTTTTGTAAAATGCCATATTCCCCAAAAGCAGTCATTTTCTCTGCAAACGTTTCTTTTGCAATCCCTTTGTCCAGATATTCTTTCACAAATTCCGGTAAAGTATCAAATCCTTCCTTTGCTTTTTCATATTGCATTTTACTTTCTTTTTCCTGCTCTTGTTTTGCGGAAACGTCTTCCTTGCAGTGAAGTGCTCTTTCAAAAAGCCTGCTGCAATTTTCACGGCTTTCCTCAAAATCTCTTTTTAGCTGTTCCAACTGCTTTTCATCCGGTATTTCTTCCGAAATATGGGCGATATGCGGATGGGACAGGGAGCCGCATACCGGACACGGTTCTCCTTCTTTTACAAGTTTTGCCGCTATTCCGACAACTGCTTTCCGATAAGCAGAGTCTGCCCGTTCATATGCCATACGCTTTCTGTCCGAGTCATCCTGCACCCGTTCATATTCTTCCTGTACTTTCAAAAGTTCTTTTTGGGCCAGTGTTGTCTTCTCAGATGCATCCCTGCCATTCTGCTTTAGTTGCGTTAGCAACTCTTTTATCCGGTATCCTTCTTCCATCTTTTGACGGTTTTCATAAAGCTGTGAAAGTTCTTTGATTTTTTCTTTCAGGCTCTCTATTTCTTCGGACGTTCTTTGCTGCTTTTGAATACGGTTTTCCTGTTCCCGTTCTTTTTCCAGAATTCCTTTTTCTTCAAAAGAAAGAATGTCGGCATTCCTTGCTTCTTTCAACTGCTTTTTTAAAAGTTCCGTTTCTTCTTTTCTGTCTTCCAGTTCTTTCAGTTTCCCACATACATTCTCGTAGCGTTCAAACTCCGCATTCACCTGTGTGGCAAGTGTTTTTTTCTCCTGCAAAGAAAGAAGCTCTTCCTGTAATTTTTTCTCTTCTTTCTGTTCCTTTTTGATTTCTTCTTTTTCTAACTTACAACGGTCAGCCAGAAACTGTTCTGCTTTCTGAAAGTCAATATGCTGTGCAGTGGAAATCTTTTCCCATTCCTCTCCCGGAACGGTCAGCATATGAACGTCTTCTTCCATTTTGTTCTGACATATCATATATTCCCGATATATCGCGTCAGCATGCTGTTTTAAAGAGCTTTGAATTGATGCATAAAAGCCCGTTGCAAAAATTTCTCTGAAAATTGCTGTCTTTTCTGCGGGATTTGCAAGAATCATTTTGGAAAACTCTCCCTGCGCAATCATTGAAATTCGCTTAAACTGTTCTGCATCCATTGCAAGAATTTCTTCAACTTTTGCGGTCACGTCAAGATTTCCGGCTATAATAGTGCCATCCGGCATTGTCAAAGAAGCTGTTTCCTTTTCTTTGGTAAACTCATTTGCTCCGCTCTTGCGCTTTTTCGGACGCAGATACTCCGGATTACGGCAAATCTTATATCGCTCTCCCCGATGCGTCATTTGCAGTTCCACATATGTTTTTGTGTTTTCATCCGCAAAATCACTGCGTACACTTCCTTTTTCCCGTATTTCCCCACTTAAGGTTCCGTACAGAGCATAGGTAATCGCATCAAAAATCGTTGTTTTGCCGGCACCGGTCTGTCCTGTTATCAGAAAAAGTTTCCGCTCTGCAAATCCTTCAAAATCTATTTTCGTTTCTTCTTTATAAGGTCCCCAACCACAAATTATCAGTTTTTCCGGTTTCATGAAATTTCCTTTACTACCTGATCAATAACCTGTCTGTGCTCTTCATCCATTTTCTGACCGCGCACCTGTTCATAAAAATCTTCAAAAAGCTCCTGTGCCGTTTTTCGCTCTACAGAAGCCGGAAGCTCTGTTTCTTCTGCCCGTTCCCGTTCTTTCTTTTCAAATACAATCTGCATCACATTCGGATAAACACTGCGCAGTGTTCCCATCGGATCAATCAGTTCTTCCTCATCCGTAAGGGTTACCTGCAGATAATCATTCACATCAGCAAGCGCTGCAACTTCCGGCTTTATCAGTTCTTCCAATCTTCCCTTGATTTTACGCATTTGATGCAACGGATGCAGCTTAACGCGCTGCAAGTCTACCCTGCCATCTTGATTCATATCCGCAATCACAACACTCTTTTCCTGATTGCATTCCGAAAAAGAATAGGCAAGCGGAGAACCGGCATATACAACAGGTCCGGTTGCAGAATCCTCTTCATCATCCATGCGCTGCGGCTTATGAATGTGTCCCAATGCTGTATACCCAAACGTCTCAAAGCATCTGATATCTACATTGTCAAGCCCTCCGACTAACACCGTTGTTTCCGAATCGGAAAGTTCCGGCTCGTGTGTGCCGTTTGTTACAAAAAAGTGCGTAATCAGCACATGACGTTTTCCGTCGTCTTCTTTTTGGGAGAAAGTATCTGTAAGCATTTTCTTTACAGCGTTTTCACTTGTTTCTTCTCCCACAACCGAAGCCTTAACAAAAGGCATTAAAGTAAAGATTACCTCTCCGTATTCATCGGATAACGTAACCTGTTTTAAGTGTTCTTTATATGTTCCTGCAATATGAACCGACTGTTTTTCCAAAATCTCCTGTGCAAATCCGAGGCGTTCCGGTGAATCATGGTTTCCGCTGATAATAAAGATGTCCAGATTCAGTTCCCGCAGTTTTTCCAGAAAGTCATTCATAACCATCACTGCTTCTGCCGTCGGAATGGAGCGGTCATATACATCACCCGCTATCACAAATGCCGAAACGCCATATTCTCTTGCAATTTCCACCATCTCATCCAGTATCTTTTTCTGATCCGGAATCATACTGAAATTGTTGACGCTTTTGCCGATATGCAGGTCGCCTGTATGTAATATTCTCATTGCATTTTCCTATTTTTCTACCCAGTTAATCTCTACTTTCATGTCAAGTCCGTCTGCAATGCGAACCAGCATATCTACCGTCGGATTGTATGTTCCGTTTTCCATACGGGCGATATTCGGTCTTGCAATTCCGGTTCTTTCGGAAAGAATCTGCTGTGTTACTTTCTTTTCCTTTCTCAGTCTTACAAATTCACCCATGATGCTTGCTTTTAATTCATTCTGCATCTGCTCAACTTTCAGGCAGTTTCCTTTTTTATCCGTTACTATAAAATCACTCTTTGCTGCTTTTTTAGCCATTTTTCTTCACTCCTGTTTTTCTTTCATATTTTACAAAGGCATACGTCGTATCAAAATATACCTGTTCATCACTCTCTGCCGTGATTTCCCATTCGTCGTCCTGATCCAGATTGGGGAAATAGGCATCTGCTTCATAAACGCGGTCAATTTTTGTTACATGAACGGTATCTGCATAAGGAAGCATCTGCCGGTAAACCGTCTCTCCACCGATAATATAGACATCTTTGGTATCGTACTGCTTCAGTTGTGTCAGCAATTCTTCTATCGAATGCACGACAATCGCATCTTTTACCCGGTAGTCCTGTTTGGTGGAAAGAATAATATTCGTTCTTTTCACAAGAGGCATTCCGTTTGGAAATGTCTCCAGCGTCTTTCTTCCTAAAACCACGACTTTCCCCAGCGTTTCCTGACGAAACATCTTATGGTCTGCCGGAATGCTGATGAGCAGTTTGTTCTTACAGCCTATCGCCCAGTTTGCATCCACTGCAACAATCATATTCATAGCCAGTTCTCCTTTTCTCTATATAGCAATCGGAATATCCGTAATCTGTTCGCCCGTCACATAATTTTCCACTGACACATCGTTTCTTGAAAATTCATAAAAATCCGTCACATCGGGATTCAGCGTAAACACAGGTGCATCATACTGCGGTCTTTTAATCAGTTCCTCGATAATCGGAATATGCCTGTCGTAAATATGGGCATCCGCAATCACATGTACCAGTTCTCCGACCCGCATGTTGCATACCTGTGCCAGCATATGTACAAGAACCGCATACTGTACAACATTCCAGTTATTTGCGGCAAGTACGTCCTGCGAACGCTGGTTTAAAATAGCATTTAAGGTCAGTTTGTCGTCTCCTTTTTGCTGTGTCACATTAAAAGTCATGCTGTAAGCACACGGATACAGATTCATTTCATGCAGATCCTGATGTACATAGATGTTGGTCATAATCCGCCTGCTGAACGGGTTATTCTTCAAATCGTAGATTACGCGGTCCACCTGATCCATCATACCTTCTTTATATTGATGCTTGACGGAAAGCTGATACCCGTATGCCTTGCCGATAGAACCGTCTTCATCTGCCCATTCATCCCAGATATGGCTGTGTAAATCATGAATATTGTTCGATTTTTTCTGCCAAATCCAAAGCATCTCATCGGTTGCGCTCTTTAACGCCGTTCTGCGCAGCGTCAAAAGCGGAAACTCTTTTGATAAGTCATAGCGGTTTACCACTCCAAACTTTTTGATTGTATATGCGGGGGTTCCATCCGGCCACTTCGGCCTTACTTTTTCTCCCTCTGTACTTGTACCGTTTTCCAGAATATCTTTGCACATATCCACAAAGATACGATCTGCCATGCTCATATCGTTCCTCCGTTTATCTGTCCCATTTATCGCAAAGGGAATTAATCTGGTCTGCAAATTTTCCCAGTTCCTTATTCGGATATCCTTCGCACTTTTTAATAACACCAAGCAGTCTCTGTCCTGCTGCCAGCAATCTGCTGAATACATCCGTACCTGTCTTAACCTTCTTCGGTGTAATCCTTACAGGCTCTGCTACGTAATCAAACGTATTGGTAATCAAATCGAACCGCGTGCCGCTGTACGGTGCATATGCGTCAAGGTCACACTCATCAATCAGGCATTGTGCAAAAGAATCCGTCACCGAATCTTCACCGTGTACCACAAAGACTTTCTTCGGTTTCTTTTCAAATCCGCCAATCCAGTCAAGCAGTCCGTTTTTATCGGCATGACCGCTGATTCCTGCAAGTTGTTTGATATCGGCACGTATTTCAATCGGCTCTCCGAACAGTTTGATATGGTCCGCCCCTTCCAGTAAAGCGCGTCCCAAAGTACCGACTGCCTGATATCCTACAAACAGTATCGTACATTCCTGTCTCCATAAATTGTGTTTCAAATGGTGGCGGATACGTCCTGCT
The DNA here is from genome assembly GCA_029007885.1 of Lachnospiraceae bacterium. Taxonomy (GTDB): domain Bacteria; phylum Bacillota; class Clostridia; order Lachnospirales; family Lachnospiraceae; genus RGIG8767. The sequence goes on from JAQXIR010000086.1 coordinate 17,750, forward strand.
TCGCACATGCCGGAAGCAGATATAATCACCTTCGGTGTCATATCGAAATTGATTGCTTTGGATTCATCGCTTGTAATGGATAAATGTAATCCCGGAAATGTAATCGGATTGATTCCCCGGCGGATTAAATCCATTGCATCTTCGTCAAAGCATTCATATTCATTATCAAGGAAAATCTCTGTCGCCTCAACGGCCAGCGGGCTGTCGACATAGACCGGGAAATCCGGAAAGTTCTCTATCAGTCTCTCTTCTTTGATCTGGCGGATAAAGTATAGCATTTCCTGTGTTCTTCCCACTGCAAAAGAGGGAATCACCACATTTCCGCCTCTGTTAAATGTCTCCTGAATAATCGAAGCCAGTTCTTTGACATAATCAGGGCGTTCTTTGGAATGAATTCTGTCGCCATATGTTGACTCCATGACAACATAATCCGCCTCTGCGGTCTTAAACGGGTCTTTAATCAACGGCTGATTAATATTTCCGATGTCACCCGAAAATACAATCTTACGATTCTCGTTTCCTTCCGTAATCCAAATTTCAATGCTGGCTGAGCCGAGAAGATGCCCGATATCGGTAAACCGAACTTTGATTCCTTCACATAATTCAATCTCTTTTCCATAAGAGCATGGAACAATCTTTCGAATAGCGCCGTCCGCATCTTCCATCGTATAAAGCGGCTCCTTAGGAGAGACCTGTGAACTCCGCTTTGCCTTGTTGTTGCGCCACTCTGCTTCCTGCATCTGAATATGCGCGCAGTCACGCAACATGATACTGCATAAATCAGCACTTGCTTCCGTCATCAGAATCTGACCGCGAAATCCTCTTGCATAAAGCAGCGGTAGCATTCCCGAATGATCCACATGCGCATGTGTCAAAAGTACATAGTCAATAAGCGGAGCCTCTACCGGTAACGGCACATTTTCAAATACATTGACTCCCTGTTCCATACCATAATCGACCAGAATATGTTTTCCGCAAGCATTCAGATAATGACAGCTTCCGGTAACCTCATGGTCGGCACCAATAAACATCAGTTTCATATGCATCCCTCCAATCAAGCCTTCCCATATTCCTATCGTATCATATATTCAAACATTTTTACAGTAGTATTTCCTATTTCAATTCATTTGCCATCTTGTAGAAACTACTGTAAATTCCGCCCAGCGCAAGCAATTTTTCATGCGTTCCTTCTTCCGTGATTCCTTCTTCCGTAAGGACTAAAATCCTGTCGGAATTGCGGATACTTGAAAGCCTGTGAGCAATCGTGACCGTTGTCCTTCCGACAGACAGTTCCCCCAGCGATTTTGCCACTTCATACTCACTTTCATTATCAAGTGCCGAAGTTGCTTCATCCAAAATAATAATCGGCGGATTCTTCAAAAATACACGGGCGATACTGATTCTCTGTTTTTGTCCTCCCGATAATTTTACGCCTCTTTCTCCAACATATGTGTCATATCCATTTTTCAATGCCATAATAAAGTCATGCGCACCCGCCCGTTTCGCAGCATTTTCAATTTCCTCACGACTGCTGCCCGGCTTTCCGTATGCAATATTCTCGGCTATCGTACCCGAAAAAAGATATACATCCTGCTGCACCATTCCGATGTTCTGCCTAAGGCTTTTTAAGGTGTAGTGTTTGATGTCTTCTCCATCAATCAAAATCTTTCCTTCCGTCACATCGTAAAATCTGGGAATCAGATTACAAAGTGTTGTCTTTCCACCGCCGGATGGCCCTACAATCGCTACTTTTTCTCCTTCCCTGATTGTCAGATTCAGATTACGGAACACCTGGTTATGGTCATCCGGATATTCGAAGCTGACATTTTCAAATGTAATCTCACCTTTCGGCACCGGCATTTTCACTGCATCCGGTTCGTCAAAGATCTCAATGTCCGTATCCATAATCTGTAAAAAACGTTCAATTCCCGTAATTCCCCTCTGGAACTGTTCCCCGAATTCAATGATTTTTCGGATGGTTGCAATCAATGTGGTGATATAGAGCATGTATGCAACCAAATCCCCCGCAAGGATATATCCTTTCACGACAAAGATACCACCGGCAAGCAGTACTGCCGCATACATCAGTCCGTCAAATGCCCGGACCGAAATCTGAAAGTCTGCCATCAAACGATAAGTCAGCCGCTTAATGGTAAAGAATTTCATGTTTCCTTGTTCAAATTTTTCTTTTTCCGAATCTTCGTTCGTAAATGCTTTTACTACTTTCTGTCCAAGCAGACTGTCTTCAATCCCGGCATTCAATTCTCCGATCTGTTGGCGCTGTTTACGGAATGCGCCCTTTTGTCTTGCATTCAGAGTAAGGCAGCATACTGCCATAAGCGGTACAATCGTAAACAGTAAAATGGTCAGCGGCACATTGATCCGAATCAGAATAAAAAATGACACCAGTATTTTAATCGCGGCAATAAAGAATTCTTCCGGACAGTGGTGTGCAAATTCCGTTACATCGAATAAGTCATTTGTAATACGCCCCATAATCTGCCCTATCTTTGTATTGTTATAATACGTATCGGATAACTGCAGCAGATGGTCAAATGCGTCTCTTCTCATATCCGTTTCGATTTTAGCACCCATGATATGTCCGGTATGTGCCATATAGTAAGCAGCCATGCAGTCTATGATCCGCAGCGTCAGGTAAATGAGGCACATTGTTACAATCACTCTGACTGACAGTTTCGCCGCATCGGCAATCCCCTGATTCGTAATGTAACGCATAATCAGCGGAAGTACCATTTCACACACTGTCGTTAGCGATGCACACAGTAAATCCATATACATGGTAAATCGGTATTTTTTGTAATATGGCAGGAAACGCCGTATCAATTCTTTTGTAGAATATTTCTTTGTGTCGATTGAATTCATAGGATTCCTTTCTGTTTAAATATTGGGCAACCATTTTTTCTATGCTTTTTTTACTTTTTCACCTTGTCTATTGTAAAGACAATCTCTGATTTTCCATTGGCGTCTTCATATTTGCTGCAATAAGTTTCAAAACCTATCGTATTTTGTTTTGTACAGTCATCTATTTTCAAATAATCGATATTTCTTATATGAGCAAATAATTTTTCTTTATCATATTTTTGGTCACTATGTCCGCAAAGATATGATGTAAAGTCCAACGCCATAGTCCTTTTTATTGTTTCGTGTAAATCATTCATACATAACGAACCGTAATTAAAAAGCCACAGCCCTTCATTTAATGCATCACCTGCAACCAAAAGTTTTTCTTCCTGTATTAAAAAGCCAACCGACCCTTTTGTATGTCCCGCCAAAGATATGACCTCAATGCTTAAATCTCCTAATAAAATCTGTTGTCCGATTTTTATCTCTTTCAACACATATGTTACGGTTCTATTTTCTTCAAAATGCCTTATCACATCCCACTCTTCATGCAATGCATAAACAATATCAAACCAGTGATTTCCGCCAATGTGATCCGGATGTCCATGACTATTTAATACTATATACGGAGTAGAAATATTCGCCTCGACAAATGCTCGCAAATTACGTTTTCCATATCCTGTGTCTATCAAAACAGCCAATTCTTTTCCTCTGATAAGGGTACAATAAACACCGTCATCTTCTGCAATCTGCCATATATTTTCATTTATTTTTGTGTATTTATACAAATCACTTTTCATATTGCTTTCCTCTGTGAATATTTATCCATCAAATTTGTCATTACAATTATACCTTAATTCATTGACAGATAACAGACTCAATCTTCTTTGATACAGAATATGGCAAAGCAAAGAGAGCTAACCTTCTAAGCACGGATGTGCCTCGATAACACAAAAAAGGGGCTGTAAAAAAACTCCCCTAAAGAAAAAATCGCTTAGACCGTGAGGTTTAAGCGATTTTTTGGTATAATTAATTATGCAACTAACCAATAATACCAATGGTAATTATACTACTCGTCAGCTGAAATCACCAT
>JAQXIR010000087.1 GCA_029007885.1 Lachnospiraceae bacterium
TTGATTCCGGATAACGCACATTCTTGTAATTTCACGAATCTGATCATGCAGGATGTCATTAAACATTCGGGAATTCTCGTAAGAAACCGACTTTCGTTCGATTGGGGTACTGAAATACTGATATGTATACTTTCCCGATTCAATATTAATAAATGATTTCGCAAAAAGGATTACCATACATACTGCAAGCAGTACAGAAGTAATTCTTGTACCTGCAATGAAAAGTCTTCTTGTTTTTTTCCCGATTACCTGTTTCATGTTCTGATTCTCCCAATTTACTGCTTTTCAATTTTATATCCGACACCCCATACTACCTTTAAATACCTTGGTTCTTTCGGATTAATTTCAATTTTCTCGCGAATATGTCTGATGTGGACGGCAACGGTATTATCCGCACCGATTGCCTCTTCTTCCCAGATATTCTCATATATCTGATCGATGGAATATACCCTTCCCTGATTCTTCACTAAAAGAAGCAGAATATTATATTCAATCGGTGTCAGCTTTACCGGTTCTCCGTCTACCGTCACTTCTTTCGTTTCATCATTTATGACAAGTCCGCCTGTTTTATAAACATTTTCCGTCTCCATATTCAGATTGCCTAATTTTGTATATCTTCTCAAATGTGATTTTACACGCGCAATCAGTTCCAATGGATTAAACGGCTTTGTAATATAATCATCCGCACCGATATTTAATCCCAAAATCTTATCTGCATCTTCTGATTTGGCAGAAAGAATGATAATAGGAATACTGCTGTACTCTCTTATTTTTAGTGTTGCGTGAATACCGTCCAGTTTTGGCATCATGATATCAATAATCAGCAGGTGAATATCGTTTTTCTTTAATTCTTCAATCGCCTGTTCACCATCATATGCTTTTATAATATGGTATCCTTCCTGCATCAGATAAATCTCAATTGCATCAACGATTTCTTTATCATCATCACAAACCAGTATATTTGTCATAGGAATCCCCTTTCTTTTTCCATTACATCATATATTTTTTAAATATGCTGTCGAAATATATTAAAGTTTTCTTAATTAAGCATCAAAAATGCCCCTAAATTACCTCGCATCCCCTTGCTTGCGCGATGGGAAAATAAAAGTTCACTGTTGCAGCAGGTACAGATATCTGTCATGCTGATATGCTCTTTTGTAATTCCGGCTTCCAATAATACCGCAAAATTTGCCTGCCATAAATCAAGCATTGCTTTATCATGACTTTTGGGAATTACGATTTTATCTACGTTTTGTGCCGACTTAAACTCTGTTTCGAACTGTTTTGCAACATCCATACTGACTTCATAGCAATCCACACAAATAGAAGGTCCGATAGCCGCATGAATATCTGCCGGATTGCAGCCATATGCTTCCTGCATGAGTTCTACTGTCTTTTTGCCGATTTTCCCAACCGTGCCTCTCCAGCCGGAATGAGAAAGTCCTATCGCACGGCGCACCGGATCTACAAAAAAAAGCGGCACGCAGTCCGCATAAAAAGTAGAAAGGACAATGCCGGGAACTTCCGTAACAAGACCGTCTATGTCATGATAGTCTCTCGGATACAAAATTCCTTTTCCCTTGTCTTTTTCTGTAACGACTCTCAAATTTGTCGTATGAGTCTGTTCCGATAATACGAAATCCTCCGTCTTGCACCCTAATACACCGGCAATTCTTCTAAAGTTTTCATCGACATTTTCTTTGGCATCTCCCCTCGTATAAGAAAGATTCATTGCGCCAAGATATCCGGTACTTACGCCTCCTTCTCTTGTGGAAAATAAATGTCTGACGACGCCTGTTTGATTCAAATCCTCAAATTGCAGATAGCGAACACCGTTTTTAACAGTATCCACCATCCTGCAGAACCCATTTTCTTTTCTCTTCATATCATAATCCTCATTTTTTAATAAAAAGAATATCCTTGATGAAAAAATGCATTTTTTATCCAGGTTACCTTTGTATTACTGATTGCAATCACATCATATCGAATTCGTGTAATTTCCGTATGGCGCATCAGATAATAATCGGAGCATTTACTGATTGTGCATTGCTTTTTCTTCGTCACGGCTTCCTGTGGTGTTCCAAAAGAATTGTCTTTGCGAAACTTCACTTCAAAAAAGATTACACAGTCTCCTTCTTTTCCAATAATATCAATCTCTCCAAAATGACAGTTGAAATTGCGTTCCAGTATCTTAATCCCCTGTTTTTGCAAGTATTTGCAGGCAATTTCCTCATAAAAAGTTCCTGTTTTTCGTTTATTCATTTATCCGCCTTTCCCTCTCCGGGCATATGTCGGACAAATTTTTACATTTTACTCCTAATTTTTTCCATTGCATCCACAAAGACAAGTATCTCCGCAACCGCTTCGTAAAGCTCCGGCGGAATCATATCGCCGATTTCCAATTTGGAAAGTGTTGCCGCCAATTTATCATCACGATGAATCGGGACATCCGCTTCCTTTGCTTTTTCAATGATTTTTTCTGCCAGAACACCTTTTCCTGTTGCGATAATTTTAGGTGCCTCATCTTTTGGATTGTATTCAAGTGCAACTGCGCTTTTACTGCTTTTATTCTCTTTTTGCATATCCTTATCCGCCACCTTATGCTCTTGCATCAAAAGATTGTTTCGATAAAATAGGAACACTTTTATCTTCGCTTAGTATTTTTTCAATTACAGATTCCTCCTCTTTTTGTATGCCCGAAACCTGTAAATTAACCTGATAGCCCTTTTTTAATAACCTTTCATTCAATAAATCCATATGTTCCTCTATAAAGTCTATCATTTCTTCTTTTTCCAAGCAGAATTTCGTACTTAGTTTTTCCCCATGAAGCGAAAGAAAGATGTCCATATTTCCAAGCGTTTTCATCGACAAATGTAAAAGTGCCGTCAGATTTCCATCTTCTCCTGCTTTTGCATGTTTCCGTTTATATACATATAAGTCACCGCTTGCCTGTGTATCGTTCATCTTAAGTGGCAGCTGTACATAATGATACAATTCATTAATTTGGTTCATAAACTCGATGTTTCCCTTTATCTGGGTAACATTTTTCCCGAGCGTTGAATTTTCTTTTCCGATTTCTTTTAACAGACTTTCCAGTTTTGTTGTCTGCTCTAAAATTTTTTCGTAATATTCTTTTATATATTCCGGTTCCCCGACTTTATCGGGAGTCATTAGCATTTCCTGCTTCATCATCGAGAAAAGTGTATCTTTCAACTGCACTCTTCCCTCAGTGGACTTGATGTCACCGTCTTTCAACAATTTTACCAGTTTTGTTTCTAATGTAATTGTTTCCTGCGTGGTTTCTGCCTTTTGAAGCGGATTTTCTGTTTCTGCTTTTATAATAGTTTGATTTTCAGTTTTTCCCTCCTGTATAGGAAGTTGGTTCTGTGATGATTCTGTCGGTATCTCCCTAAGGTTCTGCGCCTGTGGTTCTTGCAATTTGCTGTTGCTTTGAAAGATTTCGAGATATTTTTCCACAAAGGAATCAAGCTGTTTACTACCGTCATTTTCAGCAATCTGTGTCAACAACTCTGTAAATCCATCACTGATATCGCTGAGTCTTGCAAATAATTCCTGGTTGTTTGTCTGATATAAATGCATCTGAGAAATACTCTCTTTTGTTACGGGAATATTCATCTTATGCAGCAAAACAATGTCTTTAATATCTGCATCCGGATACTGATTACTCTGACGAAAGATTTGATTTAGAGTTTGCTTATTAACCGGCATACCAAGCTGCATTAATTCTGTCACCATAGATACAGATTTATCCGTTATCGGAATGGAAGCTGCATCTAATGCTTTATATGCATTTGATTCCATACCGGTGTTCGCAAAAAGTGGTCGCAGAGAAAGTTTTCCTTCTTGGTTACTTTTTACCTCAAAGGTCATCATCTGTCCTTTGTTTAATACCATATCTCCTTCTAAATGTGCACTTAACATTAAAGCGTTTTGAAAAAGAAGATTTACTTCTCTGCCGTTAATCTCCACAATTTCTCCCTGCAAAGACTGACCCGGCAGTAAAGAGCGTATGGCTGCCTGCAACATCTTCTGTGTTTCCGCCAAAGATACTGCTGTCTTATCAATTGAATATGATGATGTGTCAGGTATAGGCTGATAGTTGGAAAACATATTTAACAAATCAAACGCCATTTTAACTCCCCGCTTATTCTTCGGTATAGAAATTTTTAATAAAAGTTTTTCTGTGAATCGGGCACGGTCCGATTTTCTTAATCATTTCAATATGTGATGCAGCACCATATCCCTTATTGGATGCAAATCCGTATTCCGGAAACACTTTATCATATTCTACCATCAGCCTGTCTCTTGTAACTTTGGCAATAATGCTGGCAGCACCGATGGAAATACTTTTTGCATCGCCTTTAATAATCGGGACCTGTCGTATCGGCACCTGCGGAATCGTCACCGCATCGTTTAATAATATATCGGGCACTACCCCAAGTTTTTTGATAGCATCACGCATTGCTTCATAGGTTGCCTGTAAAATATTAATTTCATCAATTCTTTCCACAGAAGCATATCCGATTCCCGTTGCAACCGCTTCCCGCATTATTACATCATACAATTCTTCCCGTTTCTTTTCGGATAGTTGTTTGGAATCATTTATATACAGGATATGACAATCCTTCGGCAGAATCACGGCACCCGCCACTACCGGACCGGCAAGAGGTCCTCTTCCGACTTCGTCAATGCCACAGATGTATTGACAATCCGGATACATATTTTCATATTTTTTTAGTGCCTCTGTTCGTTTCCATTCTTTTTCGTACTCTTCTATTCTCTTTTTCGCTTTTTTGATTTCCTGTTTTACCCCGGTTCGTTCATCCGCTTCAAATTCTTTGATTCTTTCGGCAAGACAAGAAATATCTGTATTCTGAAGTACTTTCTTAATTTCTGCAATCGTTTCCATTTTCTTTTGTTATCTGCTTCTCTTTCTATTGATGTTCAATTTTACCAAATTCGGAAAGCGGCCATATCCTAATCCATGCACGCCCAATAATATTGTTCCGTTTGATATTGCCTACACTCGGATCCCTGCTGTCGGAACTGTCATTTCGGTTATCTCCCATCACAAAATACTCATCGTCCTTTAAAGTGATTGTTTCTTTTGCAAGTCCCGCAAAAGCAATCGTTTCTTTTCCGTAATTTTCTTCCAGAATTTCTCCGTTAATATAGATATTGCCCTTTTCATCGATTCGTACCGTTTCGCCGGGAAGACCGATAATTCGTTTAATATAGTACGTTTTATCTGCATATTGATAAGGGAAAACAATAATATCAAAACGTTTCGGTTCCTGAAAACGATAAGATATTTTATCAACAATCAGATTATCCCCGCTATAGAGTGTCGGTTGCATGGATGGACCAATCACTTCCGTACGCTGTCCCACAAAACGGATTACCAGATATGTGAGAACTAAAACCGTTAAAATATAAAGACTCGTATTCAGGATTTCTTTTAATACTCTTTTCATGCCATTTACTTCTCCCTTATTCTATTTAGGCCATTCCAGCGAAATTGTTCCGAGTTTTCCGCTTCTGAAATCATCCATCAGGATTTGGGCTGCCTTTTTCAAATCCGTTTTCCCATCTTTTAGCAGACATTTTCTGTTCCTGGCAATTTCTTCCAGACATTCGTAGGAATCTTCAATTGCAGGATCAAAGCCATAATGCTGTGCAATCACGCCCGGATATCTTCCTTTTAAAAAGTTTATAAAATCTGATGCAAGTTCTTCCGGATAAAGGATTTCGTCATTAATAGATCCAATAAATGCCAGTTTCATTCCGGTCACCTGATCTTCAAATTTCGGCCATAGGATACCTGGAGTATCCAGTAACTCCAAAGTTTTATTCAGTTTTATCCACTGTTTTCCTTTTGTAACACCCGGTTTATTTCCTGTTTTTGCACAGGCTCTTCCTGCATAGGAATTAATAAAGGTAGATTTCCCCACATTCGGAATACCAACCACCATTGCTCTTACCGGTCTGTTTAGAATTCCTCTCTTTCTGTCCCTTGCAATCTTTTCCGCACACGCTTTTTCAACAATACTCTGTATATTTTTTAATCCTGCTCTGTTTTTGGAGTTAATCTCTAACGTGTGGATATTTTTCTCCTTAAAATAGGAAATCCATTCCCGATTTGCCAAAGGATCTGCCAAATCCGATTTATTTAGCAGAACAATTCTGGATTTATTTCTTCCCAATTCGTCAATATCCGGATTTCTGCTGCTTAGCGGAATCCTGGCATCTACCAGTTCAATAATAAGGTCAATGAGTTTTATGTCTTCCTGCATCATCCGTTTGGCCTTCGTCATATGCCCCGGATACCATTGATAATTCATACTTTTTCCTCTTTCTATTTTATAAAGCCCATTCTGTTTTCACCATAGTTCAATCTAAACCATGCTTTTCCGGTGATTATTTTTCTTTCAACCAATCCGATATTACCGGAACGGGAATCTTCACTGTTATTACGGTTATCACCGAGAACAAAATACTCATCATTTCCAAGTGTAATCGGCACATCCGCAATTCCCGGATCAGCCACTTTATCATATGCGTCATTGTCCTCTTCTTCGCCGTTCACATATAATTTCCCATCTATAAATTGTACGGTATCTCCCGGTGTTGCTACTACACGTTTCACATAATAATGCGTATTCTGGTTACCGTTTGGCAAAAATACGACAATATCTCCTGCTTTCGGCGGAAACAGAAGATATGCAATTCTGTTTACGAAAATGGTTTGTCCGTTATTAAGTGTATTTTCCATGGAGACCCCAATCATGCTTGTACGCATACCGAAACAATATACCAGCATAAACGCAAGTATAACTGCAGCCAGAATCCCAAATATATAGTTTCCTGTCTCTTTTACTGCCTCAGAAGAGACCTTTACTCTTTTTCGGTAAAAACACAATCCTTTTCTTCTCGTATTCTCCACCACCCTTTATCATAACCGACTGTATTTATTATATCATAACAGAATGAAAAAAGGGACAATGAAAAACATTGTCCCTCACATTGCTGATATTATTTAACAATTTCTTTAACTTTTGCTTTTTTACCAACTCTGTCTCTTAAGTAGTTCAGTTTTGCTCTTCTTACTTTACCTCTTCTGACTACTTCGATTTTCTCAACATTCGGAGAATGCAGCGGCCAGGTCTTTTCAACACCGATACCATTGGATGTCTTTCTTACCGTAAAGGTTGCTCTGTTGCTTCCACCCTGTTTCTTTAAAACAGTACCTTCGAATACCTGGATTCTTTCACGGTTTCCTTCTTTGATTTTACCGTATACTTTTACGGTATCGCCAACGTTAAATTCAGGAACCTCTTTTTTTAACTGTTCTTCTTCAATGCTTTTAATAATTTCGTTCATGTCTTATCTCCTTCTTTATGGATGTTCTTAATACAATTCTGTAACAGAGGACCATCTATTTTTCGCGACCTTAATAATATATCATACTTGCCTATGGTTTGCAAGATATTTTTCATATAAATCGGGACGTCTTTCCCTTGTCCGAATCAGCGATTGTTCCAGACGCCATTTTTCAATATTTTTGTGATGCCCGCTCAGCAATACTTCCGGTACTTTTTTTCCGTTCCATTCCTCCGGTCTGGAATACTGTGGATATTCCAGTAAATAATCCGAAAAAGATTCTGTCTCACCGGATTCTTCATTGGATAACACGCCGGGAACCATTCTTGCAATTGCATCTATCATAACCATTGCCGGAAGTTCTCCTCCTGTCAGTACATAATCCCCAATGGAAACATAATCTGTCACAATTTCTTCCAGTACCCGTTCATCGATTCCTTCATAATGGCCGCAAAGAATAATCAGTTCTTCCTCTTTTGCAAATTCCACTGCCATTTTTTGATTAAACACCGCTCCTTGTGGTGTTACATAGACCGTTCTTACTTTTTTTGCGCTCGTCCGTTTCCTAATACTCTGATATGCATCATAAACCGGCTGTGCCTGCATCAACATTCCGGCACCGCCTCCGTATGGGTAATCATCTACCTTTTTATGTTTGTCCAGCGTATAATCCCTGATATTGACAGTATCAATTGCAATACATCCGTTTTGTATCGCTCTTCCCAGAATACTGGTATTCAGACCTTCCATCACCATTTCGGGAAATAATGTCATAATATGAAAATTCATCATTCCAGTAATCCTTCCAATACATGAATCTGCATAATGCCTTCTTTTGTATCTACTTTTTTGATGCAGTCCTTAATTGCCGGCAACAGCAGTTCTCTGCCATCCGCAAGTGCAATCTCATAGACATCGTTTGCACCTGTTCTCAGTACCTCTGTAACGGTTCCTTCTATGCCGTTTTCTTCATCAATCGCACGAATTCCTATTAAGTCAGCAATAAAGTATTCATCTTTTTCAAGACGGACTGCATTTTGACGCGTCACGTAAATCGGTTTCCCTTTTATATGCTCCACTTCATTTAAAGACTGATACTCCTTAAATTTTACGATTACCATCTGTTTAAAGTATTTAACATGCTCGATATGAAGCGTTGTCATTCCTGTTTCTGTCATTAACTGAACTTCTTTTAGTTTTGAAAATCGTTTATTGTCATCAGTCGTCGGATAAATCTTGACTTCTCCTCTTACACCATGTGTAGACGAAATTACGCCCACCTGCAACAATTCATCCATTTCAAGTTCCTTTCTTTCAACAAACTTCATCGTCTTGTTATAGGAAAAGGGACTGCGCAGAGCAATCCCTTTATTCTTAGATAATTTCTACATCTACCCTTTTATTTTCTCCTAATGAGGCTGCTTTTACAACAGAACGGATTGCCTTTGCTATCCTGCCCTGTTTTCCGATTACTTTTCCCATATCAGAAGCGGCAACATGAAGTTCTACGGTAATGTTTTTACCTTCTTCTTTCTCCGTAACGACTACTTCGTCCGGATGATCTACAAGTGCTTTTGCGATCACTTCTACCAATTCTTTCATAGTCCACCTCCATAAGTGTCTATCTTATTTTTCAATACCAGCTGCTTTAAAAATCTTTCCGACAACTTCTGTAGGTTTTGCTCCGTTAGCAAGCCATTTTTTTGCCAACTCCTCGTTTACCTTAAAATCACTTGGATCTGTGTTCGGATTGTATGTTCCGATTTCTTCGATAAATCTTCCGTCTCTCGGGGATCTGGAATCAGCAACTACGATTCTGTAGATAGGATTCTTCTTCTGTCCCATTCTTCTTAATCTGATTTTAACTGCCATGGTTATGACTCCTTTCTGATAGCGGGGGATAATATCCCTCTTTTGTTCCATTAATGTTTTATTTATGAAAAAGGAAATCTGAATTTTCCCTTTTTACCACCCATGCCTCCCATCATTGATGGAAGCTGCTTCATCATTTTCTGACTCTGCTCAAATTGCTTAATAAATCTGTTTACTACACTGATATCTACACCGGCACCTTTTGCAATTCTGTGTTTTCTGCTTGGATTTAACAGTTTCGGCTTTCTTCTTTCCTCCGGTGTCATGGAAAGAACAATCGCTTCCATACGCGCAAGCTGTTTTTCATCAATCATGGATTCAATCTCTCCCATTTTGCCGCTCATTCCCGGCATCATCGAAAGAATACTTGAAAATCCGCCCATTTTGCGCATCTGTTTCATGCTCTCTAAATAGTCTTCAAAATCAAACTTGCCCTTTTTCATACGGGCAGCCATTTGCTTTTCTTTATCGGCATCGATATCGATGGCTTCCTGTGCTTTATCAATCAGAGTCAGCACATCACCCATACCAAGAATTCTGTTTGCCATACGATCCGGATAAAACTGTTCCAAGTCAGAAAGTTTTTCTCCCATGCCGACATACAAAATCGGAATCTGTGTAACCGCTTTGATAGAAAGGGCTGCACCGCCTCTTGTATCACCATCCATTTTTGAAAGAATGACACCGTCAACACCGATTTTCTCATGGAAGTCTGCTGCAACATTAACCGCATCCTGACCTGTCATCGCATCTACAACAAGGAGTGTCTGATGAACTTCCACGCTTTGTTTAATATTCTGCAGTTCCTGCATCATTTCTTCATCAACATGCAACCGTCCTGCAGTATCTAAAATCACCACATTATGTCCATTCTTCTTTGCATGTTCCAAAGCCGCTTTTGCAATATCAACCGGATTTTGCTTTTCTCCCATGGAAAAGACATCTACCTGTTGCTTTTCCCCATTTATCTGTAATTGTTTAATGGCCGCCGGACGATATACATCACATGCCACTAACAACGGTTTTTTCCCTTTTGTTTTCAATTTCCCTGCTAATTTTGCAGTCGTTGTCGTTTTGCCGGCACCCTGCAGACCGCACATCATAATGACGGTAATAGCCTTGCCCGGCTGCATGGTGATTTCTGTCGTTTCAGAGCCCATAAGAGCAGTCATCTCTTCATTTACAATCTTAATGACCATCTGTCCGGGATTCAGACCATTCATGACGTCTGCACCGATTGCCCGCTCTTCCACTTTTTTGATAAATTGCTTTACAACACGGAAATTTACATCTGCTTCCAGCAATGCCATTTTAACATCTTTGCATGCCAGTCTGACATCTTCTTCCGTAAGACGTCCTTTGCTTCTCAGATTTTTGAAAACATTCTGCAATTTATCCGTTAAACTCTCAAATGCCATTCTACAACTCCTCTAAAATCTGATCCGCCAGTTTTCTAATTTCTTCCTGTGTAGTTTGCTTTTCAATCTCTCTGACCGTTGCTTTTACTTTTCGGAATTTTTCAATCAAGTGTAACTTCTCCTCATATCCCAAAAGAGTCTTGTCACACCGTTTCATAAGATCGAAAACACCCTGTCTGCTGATTCCCATATCTTCCGCAATCTCACCAAGTGACATATCATGATATACAACAGACTCATAAATCTGCTTCTGATGCGGTGTCAGCAGTTCTCCATAGAAGTCATATAAAAGACCTTGTTCTACGATTTTTTCCATATTATCACCTGCACACCTGCTTAGTTTACCGCATAAAAGAAGCAGTGTCAAGTATTTTTTCTTGACACTGCTTTTATACTTTTTGTGCTAGGATATCTTTATATCCTTCCCCATAGATTTCCGTTGCGCCACAGATAATTAAAAAAGCATCCGGATCTGTTTCTTTGACAATCTCTTCAACCTTAGGTGACAGATTTTTTCTGACAACACATAGAATAACATCTGTCGTTTTTCCGCTATATGCCCCTCTTCCGTTCAAAAAGGTAATGCCGATTGAAATTTCATCCAGAACTCTTTTCGCAATTTCTTTTGATTTCCCGCTAATAATGTAAATCATTTTCGCTTCATCTTTTCCATACAAAATAAGATCAAACACATAACTCATTACGAGAATTCCGATGAAGGCGTAAGATGCCGCATCAATATTCCAAAATACCAGCCCTGCAGTACCAACAATTACAAGATCCACAGCAAGATAAAGACTTCCTGTTTTCATATGCGGATACTTAAGACGCAGGATTTTTACAACAATGTCCATTCCACCGGTTGTTGCTCCGCACTTGAAAACTACACCCAGCGAAACTGCTATCAAAATATTGCCGATAACAGATGCCATAAGTTCCGATTCCGTAAGCGAAGCATATCCGCTTGTCAAATCAGTAAAAAAGGAAACCGCAAGAGTTGTATAAATCGTAGAAACCAAAAACTTCCCACCAAATTTATAAAAGCCGAGTAAAAGAATCGGAATATTTAATAGCAGGAGCAAGGTTCCGGTCTTCATAGGTAAAAATCGGCTTAAAATCATCGCAATTCCGGTCACTCCCCCGGGCACAACATTATGTGGATCCAGAAACAGACTGATTCCGGATGCATATATAAATGCCGCAGCTGTTAAAATCCCATATCGAAGCGGTGTTTGTGAAATTAATTTCAATTTTTTCCCCATTACATATCACCTTCTGTATCTATTTAACGTTAGTATATACAGAAAGCAGGAAAAAATCCGCATTACCGATTAGATATTTGCACGTACAAGTTTGGGTTTGTAACCTTCCGTCTCTAAAGCATTGATAATCTTATTCTTATGTTCCGTACCGAACGCTTCCAGTGTAATCCGAAGTTCCACTGCTGCACTTCTGTTGATGGATACAAATTGATTGTGTTCAAGTTTAATAACATTCCCGTTCTCATTTGCAATTACGGAGGAAACTCTTGTCAGTTCACCCGGTTTATCGGGAAGCAGAACAGAAACCGTAAAAATTCTGTCTCTTAAAATAAGTCCCTGCTGCACCACGCTTGACATTGTAATAACATCCATGTTACCGCCACTTAAGATAGAAACAATTTTTTTATCTTTTACCTGCAGATGTTTTAATGCCGCAACTGTCAAAAGTCCTGAGTTTTCAACAATCATTTTATGGTTTTCAACCATATCAAGAAAAGAAACGACAAGCTCTTCATCTTCTACTGTGATAATATCATCCAGATTTTTCTGAAGATAAGGAAAAATTTCTTTTCCCGGTGTTTTAACGGCCGTACCGTCTGCAATTGTACTAACCGTCGGTAAGGTTACAACCTTTCCTGCTTTCAGGGATTCCTGCATGCAGTTTGCACCTGCCGGTTCTACCCCGATTACCTTAATTTTGGGATTCAACAGTTTTGCAAGTGTAGATACTCCGGTCGCGAGTCCACCGCCACCAATCGGAACAAGTATGTAGTCCACAAGAGGCAGTTCTTTAAAAATCTCCATCGCAATCGTTCCCTGACCGGTAGCAACCGCCGGATCGTCAAACGGATGAATAAACGTATATCCATTCTGATTAGCAAGTTCATATGCATGTGCACATGCTTCGTCATATACATCTCCATATAAAACTACATTTGCACCATATCCTTTTGTACGATTCACCTTAATAAGAGGAGTTGTAGTCGGCATTACAATTGTTGCCTGTACACCAAAGCATTTAGCAGCATATGCAACCCCTTGCGCATGATTTCCTGCTGATGCCGTAATTAACCCTTTTTTACGCTCCTCTTCCGAAAGGGTACTGATTTTATAGTAGGCTCCTCTTACTTTATAGGCCCCGGTAAACTGCAAGTTTTCCGGTTTTAAATAAATACGGTTTCCGGTTGTTTTGCTCAAATAATCAGAATATACCAGTTTTGTTTCCAGTGTGACTTTTTTGACTGCTTCAGAAGCTTCTTCAAAATCTTTTAATGTCAGCATAACGTCTCCTTCTCTTTACTTTCATCAAATAAGGCATCGATAAAATCGTCTGCATGAAAATACTGCAAATCCTCAATTTTTTCACCAACCCCGATAAACTTTACCGGTACAGACAGTTCAGACTGGATTGCAATTGCAATTCCTCCTTTTGCCGTTCCGTCCATCTTCGTTAAAATAATTCCGCTTAGCGGTGCTGCCTGTGAAAATTCACGTGCCTGTGCAAGCGCATTCTGTCCCGTTGTACCATCAAGTACAATCAGGTTCTCCTGTTTTGCCTCGGGAAATTCTTTTCCGATAATACGGTTCATCTTTTTTAATTCTTCCATCAGATTTTTCTTATTATGAAGACGACCGGCTGTGTCGCACAATAGGATATCTGCTTTTCTTGCTTTAGCGGCTGCTACGGCATCATACAGGACGCTGGAGGGATCTGCACCTTCCTTGCCCGCGATAATATCAACTCCTGCCCGGTGTGCCCATTCTTCCAGTTGTTCTCCCGCAGCTGCCCGAAAAGTATCACAGGCGCCAATCAGGACTTTTTTGCCCTGTCCTTTCAAAATGGCAGCCAGTTTTCCGATCGTAGTTGTCTTTCCGACACCATTTACCCCAATTACCATGACAACGCAGGTACTGTTTAAGAAGTCGTAATCTTCTTCTTTTACTGCCATCTGTTCTTTCATATTCTTAATTAAGAATTCTCTACATGCAGCCGGTTCTTTGATATGGTTTTCCCGCACATCTTTTTTCAGGCGTTCCAGAATTTCTTCCGTAGCATTTATTCCGACATCCCCCATCACAAGAACTTCTTCCAATTCTTCATAAAACTCGTCATCAATTTTGTCATATCCGGAAAAAATTGAATCCATACTGCTTACAATATTATTGCGTGTTTTGGAAAGTCCCTGTTTTAAGCGGCCAAAAAATCCTTTTTTTTCTTCCATTTCTGCTCCCGATTAGTTTTTAATTTCGTCTTCAATCAGATTAACGCTGACTAATGTTGATATTCCCTTTTCCTGCATCGTGATACCATAAAGTCTGTCAGCCTTTTCCATCGTTCCTCTTCTGTGTGTAATGACAATAAACTGCGTATGTTTTGTCAGTTTATGAAGATATTTTGCAAATCTGGCAACATTATTCTCATCCAGTGCCGCCTCGATTTCATCCAGCAGACAAAACGGGGACGGTTTCAGGTTCTGGATTGCGAACAACAGGGCAATCGCTGTCAATGCTTTTTCCCCACCGGATAACTGCATCATGTTTTGCAGTTTCTTTCCCGGCGGCTGTGCAATAATCCGAACGCCTGCCTCCAAAATGTCTTCGTCTTCCATAAGTTCCAAAGTACCTTTTCCTCCACCAAAGAGTTCTTTAAATACTTTGTCAAACTCATTGTTGATTTTCTGGAACTTTTCTTTGAACTGTTTCCGCATAGCACTGTCTAATTCTTCTATAATACCGATCAGTGTTTTTTCTGCCTCAACAAGATCATCATGCTGTTCCTTCAAAAATCCGTATCTTTCCGATACTTCTTTAAAATCTTCAATCGCATTTACATTGACATCGCCCAATTTTTTGATTTCGTCCCGCAAAGAAGCCACTTCTTTTTTCATCGAAGCAAGATCGTTCATTGCCTCATCCCGCAGCGTTACCGCATCATGCAGCGTAATTTCGTATTCATTCCACATATATTCTATCTGGTTCTGAATCGATTCCTGCAATTTTTCTTTCTGAGCATTCAGGCGATATACCTCTTTATCAAGCGCCGTAATCTGTTGTGCCAGTTCTTCTCTTTCGGAGAAGAAATTCTTTTGCTTTGCACTAAGAGTTTCTTTTTCTTCAATGTCTTTTTTCAAGCAGACTTCCGTATCCGACTCCGTTGTATGAGAAGCGGCGATTGTCTTTTCAATCTCTAAAATATCTTTTTCTTTCTGCTCTAATTCATTTGTGCTGTTCCCGATTGCTGTTACAATTTCTTCAAGTTCTTCCCGGAAACGATCTGCCTCTGCATTTAGTCGATTAATATTAACCTGTTCAAATTCTGCCCGTTGCAAAATTTTCTCCGTCTCCACTTCAGCCTTAGACAATTCTTCCGATAAAGCAGATTCTTCTTTCCGTTTCTCTTCCAATTCTTCCTGGAATTTTTGAATACTCTCTTCCGTATTCTTTTCTATTTCCTGAGAATTGATTAGTTCTTTGGCAATATCCTCCTGTTCTTTAATGATAGCACCAGCTTGTTCTTCCAGTTCTTTTGATTCCTTACTTAAAGAATCATAATCCGCTTTAAATTCCTCCTGCTGTTCTCTGGCCGAAGTCACTTTTAATCTTGCCGTATTCTGTCGGATAAATTCATTCTGTAGTTTCAGTTTTAATGATTCCACTTCACTGCGCAATGCATTGCGCTTTTCTTTTGTGTCTTCAATTTCCTGCTGTAAACGGTCGACTTCCAGAAGATATCCTTTAATCTTCTTCTCAAGTTCTTCCATTTCTCTTCTTCTGCCCAGAAGATTACTACTGTTTTTAAAAGCACCGCCGCTGATAGCACCGCCCGGTACCAAAAGTTCTCCTTCCAATGTTACCATACGGATACCATATCCGTATTTTCTCGCAATCTTTACGGCGTGATCCACATTGTCAACAACAACAATTCTGCCAAGCATTGCTGAAGCAACATCCCGGTATTGTTTCTCTGTTTTTACAAGGGAATCGGCAAGCCCTAATACACCTTCCTCCTCAAGTACTTCCGGGGTTTTGAATTCCTGTTGATTCTTTATGCTGGTAAGAGGAAGGAATGTTGCTCTGCCGCCTTTCTCTGCCTTTAGAAACGCAATCATTTTCTTTGCAGTCTCTTCATCATCCGTTACAATATTCTGAATATTGCCACCGAGTGCCGTTTCGATTGCCACCTCATATTTTTTCTCGACTTTGATAATATCCGCAACTACCCCGATAATTCCTTTATGATGCTCTTTCTGTTCCATAACACGTTTTACGGAACCGCCATAGCCGTCATATCGTTCGGTCAGGTTAGACAGTGCCTCCAGTTTACTTTTATCCTGATGATAAGACACCTGGATATCCCTCAATTTCAAATCCATTGCAGTCATCTGCTCTTTCATGGCAGCCACTGACTCTTCTTTTTCTTTTTGCTCCCGATTCAGATTCTGAATTCCTTCCGTTATTGTCTCAAAATCCTTTTCTAACTGTGCGATTTCATCCTGACGCTTTTCTTCATCAGTCTTTGCACTCACAAGTTTAGAAGTTAATTCTGCTTTTCGGATATTCATCTGTTCAGACATTGTATCAAGACGTTCCATTCTTGACTTAATATTGGCTCTTTCGTTCAAAGTCTGAATAATCGTATTTTTCCCTGTCTCAATCTCTCCGTTCAGTTGTGTAATTCTTTCCTGAATTTGATTAACCGCTTCTTTTGCGGCATCCTTGGCATTTTGTGCTTTTAACAGTTCTTCATCGATTTTTTTCTTTTGCTCTATAACCTGATTCTTTTCTTCTTCTTTTTCTTTGATTTCATCAGAAACATTTTTCTTTCTTGTATTTAAATGTTCCTCATTGCCTTTTATCGAATGAATCTGCTCTTTTAAAACGTTAATCTCGCCTTCTAATTTTCCGCGAACAAGTCCCGTATCGGCAATTGTCTTACGCTCCTGTTCAATTTTAAGTTCCAGTTCTTCCAAAACCTGTGCAACCCGATCATATTCTTCTTTGATGGTTTCATATTTATGATTGGTCTGTTCCAAATTGCCGGATGCAATCGTATAGTTTTCTTCTACCGTACCAAGTTGCTCCCGAATACGGTTGTTTTCAAGCAGAAACATATTCACATCAAGCGTTTTTAATTCTTCTTTTTTCTTAAGAAAAATTTTCGCTTTTTCGGACTGCTTTTCCAACGGTCCTAACTGTTTTTCCAGTTCTCCCAGAATATCGTTGACACGCACCAGATTCTGGCGTTCTTCATTCAGTTTTTTTTCTGATGCGACTTTCCGTCTCTTAAATTTTACAATTCCTGCAGCTTCGTCAAAAAGTTCTCTTCTTTCTTCCGGTTTTCCACTTAAGATTGCGTCAATCTGTCCCTGTCCGATAATAGAGTATCCTTCTTTTCCGATACCTGTATCATAAAACAGTTCATTTACATCTTTCAGACGGCAGATTGTGCCGTTTATCATGTATTCACTCTCTCCCGAACGATAAATCCTTCTTGCAATTGTCACTTCATCATAATCTATTGCGAGCTGGTGATCTGAATTGTCAAGTGTAATGGCAACATATGCGTAACTTAACGGCTTTCTTGTTTCCGTTCCCGAAAAAATAACATCCTGCATGGATGCACCACGCAGCTGCTTAATTCTCTGTTCTCCCAACACCCATCTTACGGCATCGGCAACATTACTCTTTCCGCTTCCGTTCGGTCCCACAAGTCCGGTAATCCCATTATGAAACTGAAAATTAATTTTATTTGCAAAAGATTTAAATCCGTGTACCTCTATGCTTTTCAGATACATTTTTTCCCCATCCTGTTCTTTTTCCGTTTTCGGTCTTATTTTTTCTGCTGTCTTAACAGAAGAATTGCTTCATATGCAGCTTTTTGCTCTGCCGCTTTTTTTGATTTTCCTTCACCTTTTCCGATTACTTTCCCGTCTGCGGTCGCTTCCACTTCAAAATGCTTTTCGTGGTCCGGTCCCTCAGCCTTTACTAACCGATAAGAAAGTAAAGTCCCCGGCATTGCCTGAATCATTTCCTGTAATACCGTCTTACTGTCATAGAATAATATTTTATTTTCCAAATCCGACAGAATAAAACGATGAATAAAAGTATGTGCAACCTCAAATCCGCCATCCAGATACAATGCCCCGATAAGCGCTTCCATGACATCGGAAATAATAGAATCCCGCTCTCTTCCTCCCGTTGCTTCTTCGCCTTTTCCCAGAAGAATAAATTTCCCAAGTTCCAGATCTTTTGCACAATAGGCAAGAGCCGGTTCACACACCATGGAAGATCGTAGTTTTGTTAGTTTTCCCTCCGGCATATCCGGATTTTTATGAAACAGAAAATCGCTCGAAATAAGTTCTAAAACAGCATCTCCCAAAAACTCCAGGCGTTCATAGTCCTTCTTTTTATTTATCTTCTGTTCATTGGCAAAGGAACTGTGTGTTAACGCCTGTTGCAGAAGTTCCTTTTCTTTAAAACAATATCCGATTTTTTCTTCCAATAATTCTAATGGATAAATAGAAAACATAACATCACCCGCAGTCTTGTCATAAAAATCTCATAGCATGAAAAAGCCCTCAGGGTTAACATCCCGGAGAGCTTTTAATCATCAATTAATTAAGTTCACTTTTAATCAATTCAACCGCTTCTTCAACGGTAGTAATCTTCTCTGCTTTCTCCGGTGGGATTTCGATATCAAATTCTTCTTCGAGTCCCATAATAATCTGAAATACATCCAGTGAGTCTGCTCCAAGATCATCGGCAAACGTGGTTTCCATGGTAACCTCATCCGGATCAACGCTTAATACTTCTACGATTACTTTTTTTAATTTTTCAAATTCCATATCCTTTTTCCTTCCCTAACCATTACTCATCATCCTGAGAGATGACCTGTTTTATTTTTTCATTGATATTCTGCTCTTTAAATGTTACGCATTGTATCAATGTATTTTTTATTTCTTTTGCTTTGGAACTTCCGTGTGTCTTAACAACAAGTCCCTTTAATCCCAAAAGCGGTGCCCCGCCGTATTCGGAAGCATCAAATGCCTTTAAAGTTGTTTTCAACGCCGGTTTTACCAGTAAAGCACCGATTTTGCTTCGCAAGGTTGTCATCATTCCCTCTTTCACTTTGGAAATAAGTGTTGCACCGACACCTTCGTAAAGTTTCAAAATCACATTTCCGACAAATGCATCACACACAATGACGTCCGCATCTCCGTTCGGAATGTCTCGCGCTTCTATACTTCCGATAAAATGAATATCAGGGCAATTTTTTAAAAGTGGGAACGTCTCTTTTACAAGCGCGTTTCCTTTTTCTTCCTCTGCACCGATATTTACAATTGCAACCCTTGGATTCTTTATTCCGACTACATGTTCCATATAGATAGAACCCATTTTGGCAAACTGCACAAGGAAAGAGGCTCTTGCATCAACATTGGCTCCACAGTCGATTAACAGTGCCACTCCGTTTTTTGTCGGGATAAGTGGTGCGAGAGGTGGTCTTTCCACACCCTTAAGTCTGCCGACAATCACTTGTCCTCCGACAAGAATCGCTCCCGAACTTCCTGCGGAAACGAATGCGTCACATTCCCCTTCCTTAACCATTGTCATGGCTTTTACAATAGAGGAATCCTTTTTCTTCCGGATGGCCATAACCGGCGGTTCTGCTGTTTCAATCACTTCAGATGCCTGTACAACCGCAAGACGCTCTTTATCATATGTATATTTTCCCAGCTCCTGACAAATCAGGTCTTCTTTTCCGACTAAAAAAACTTTTAGTCTCTCATTTGTGGCAAGTGCTTCGACAGCACCCTTAATAATCTCAAAAGGAGCATTATCACCGCCCATTGCATCAAGTGCAACATTTACATATTCAGGCATATTATCTCTCCATTCCAAAATATCTTTCTTTACTATACTAAAGGCGTCTATAAAAATCAAGTTGTATCTCAAAAAAATGATTACAAATATATCCGAAACTCTTTTGTATATCCTTCCATTCCCTTTTCGAGTTTCAGTTTACCGCCGTGCATGGAAATAATCTTAGATGCAATAGACAGGCCAAGGCCGCTCCCGTTTTTACTGTTGCGGGATTCATCTCCCATAGAAAACGGTTCAAAAATATGTTCTGCCACCTCTTTTGGTATCTTCCTGCCATTGTCAGCAATTCCCATTACAATTCCGTCTTTTGTATGCAGATAAATGCGCACCTTTGTGCCCTTATTGTTATGTTTTAAAGTATTGGTAATCAAATTAGTAATTGCCCTTGACATCTGTCTTTTGTCAATATAGTCTTCAACCGGTTTTTCCGGAATATCCACCTCAAGTAAAAGCCCCTTATCTTCAAAATCCATATAATACAATGCTGTGTTTTCGCGCAGTATTTCACATAAATCTGCTTTTTCCTTATTTAATGAAAATCCTTCGCTCTCCAGTTTCAGATATTCAAAAAAGAGAGTTAGCATTTCATCCATTCTAAGCGACTTATCGTGTATATTTTTCAAGTATCGATATTCTTCTTCCGATTCATTGTGACTCTCTAAGAGCATTTGCGAATAACCGCTAATCGTTGTTAACGGTGTTTTCAAATCGTGTGCAACATCAGCAAGCATAAGGTTTCTTTCCTTTTCCAGTGCTGTTTCCTGTTGCTGGACTCTTTTGGAAACAGTCTTGGTAAAAAGCAGCGTTGCAAACACATAAGGAGAAACTGCAAGCGTAAGCAGTAATGCTACTGTTCCAATCGCAACACACCTTACAAAAAATCTTTCTCCAAAAGAAATATTTCCGCTAAATCCACCAATATTAATATCCATTTGAAAAACAGTTTCCGCAAAATTACGGAGTGCAATTGAAAGCGGAACGGAAATCACTTTCGGAAGCATTTGTATGATATTAAAAAGCAAAATCAAAAACAGGTAGACTACAATTCCGAAAAACATTTCCGGGTCACTATAGTTCAGTTTAATCTGATATTGTGAAAAAAGTTCCGAAAACAATGGGAAAATGCACTTGATAAACAGTAAATTAATCAGTTTTTCAACGATGACCAGAAAACACACTGCAAATATAAAGGCTCTTATGATAAATCCCTTTAACTGTTTCATGTTTTCTTTCATGCTGACTCGTTTTTCCATATTCTATTTCTCCATACGGTAACCAAGTCCTCGTACCGTTTTAATATATTCGTTCCCGTCCTGTGAAAGTTTCGCCCGTAGTTTGCTGATACAGACCATAATGTTATTATCTGCACCCAGATAATTTTCTTCCTTCCATCCATATGAAAACAGTTGTTGTTTCGTATAGACTTTCCCCGGATTCTTCATAAAAAGTTCCATTAATCGGTATTCCACAGAGGTCAATTCTATCGTTTGTTCCCCTCGGTATAAAATGCATGATTGTGTATCAAGAGTTAAATCTTTTACACAAATTTCTTCTGCTTCTTTTGTCTTTACTGCCGGCGAGTAATATCTTCGAATATTGGATTTTACTCTGGCTGATACTTCTAAAGGATTAAAAGGTTTGGTTATGTAGTCATCTGCCCCCAGATCCAGTCCCAATATTTTATCACTGTCTCCGATTTTGGCAGAAATAATCATAACCGGTATGTTACTTGTTTCCCGTATCTTTTTTATCAACCGATATCCATCCATTTTCGGCATCATAATATCTAAAAGCACAAGATCAAATTCATTCTTTTCAAGCATAGATAATGCTTCCAATCCGTCCTTTGCTTCAAACACCTCATATCCGTCTTTTTCCAGATATAATCTTAATAACTCCCGAATATCCTGTTCATCGTCTGCAACTAATATTCTATATCCCATTTTTCTCCCTCTGGTAAAGCAGCCGCATTTTCCCATTCCGTATCGTTGCCGGAAAGTCTGTTATACAAAGCTGCCATGGTAAGATTCTCATACGGTGCTACGTAGAACACAGCAAGTATACCCAATGTCATGACACTCAAAATGCCCCATCCGATAAAAGAAAGATCCAAAACAAATGCTTTAAACTTTTGTCCTTTCATCATTTCCTTACTTCTTGCAAACACTTCTTCCTTTGTAAGTTCCGGGTTCTCCCCAATAATATACGGAATCATTCTGTATTCATACGCTTTGACAATTCCCGGAATGATAAAAAGCAATGTCCACAACACAAGGTATAAATCTCTGAAAAAGATTACTTTTACAGCATTTAAATATCCATGATCAAATGTATAGGCAATTTCCCGTATTTTTGTATCTTCGTACAGACTCTTTGCAAAGAACCGTCTGATTCCGGCTTCCAACGGATTAAAGACAAATGCATCTATCAGAATGACTACCGCCATAATTACAACAAAAACGATTAGAAAAATTATCATCGCGACTGTAATTGCTACTATTTTATCCCTATCAGTTGTTAGAAAATTATCAAGATTAACGTCTTGTGTTTCTTCTACAATGATATTGGAATCTTCATTTGTTATTACAGTCTCCGTTGTATTTGCGGTACCGCTATTTGAAGATGAGCCCCCGCTGCTGCTACATGCTTCCGCTCCTCCACATAGCAGAGAAAACAGAAGGCTTACCAATACCATCTTCCAATAATATTTCTTAAGGGTTTCCTTTGCTTTCCTTTTTAGTTCTGCTCTCGTCCACATATTTTTATCCTCCATCATATCTGTTGTCTTTATGGTTATATCTTAGCAGAAGTACCTTAACATAAAACATTTGAAATCTTAACGGATTCTTAAAGTATTTTTGTGTAAAAAAAGGCTCTCCGTATCGGAGAACCTTTCATTTTTAATCCTGAGCAATGATTTCTTTTTTGTTGTAAGAGCCACAAGCTTTGCATACTCTGTGAGGCATCATTAATGCACCACATTTGCTACATTTAACCAGTGTCGGAGCGCTCATTTTCCAGTTTGCTCTTCTCTTATCTCTTCTACCTTTGGAAGATTTATTTTTTGGACAAATTGACATGCGTTACACCTCCTTATTCGCGTTAAAGATCTCTTTTATTCCCGCCAAACCGGGGCTTGGTACAAATGTATCACATCCGCACGTTCCGGTATTCAGATCTTTACCACAAATCCTGCAAATTCCTTTACAATCCTCACGGCATAAAATCTTCATCGGCCAGTTTAATAATATTTCGCTATAAATCAGGTCATCTACTTTTAAGTAATATCCATCCAGAAAATCCGTTTCGTCCGTTTCCTCGTCCTCTTTTTCTGTAGCTGCGTCCTTCTGATATTCCGGTGAATAAACGCGGACTTCAAAATCGAGTTCAAACGGATATTCCACTTCCTTAAGACATCTGTCACAAGTTAGTGACAGTACCACATCGGCATTAGCATGTACCAGCACTGCATCTTTTCCGATGTTCTTTAATGTAAGGACAACCGGTGAGGCTTTCTTTACTTTGTATTCCTCGGCTCCCTGTTTGACAGTGTCCGTTTCAAATACAGCCTCTGTTGTAATGGTCCTGTTTTCCGAATGAAAGATATCTGTTAAATTCATTAACATAGCAGACTCCTATTCACACTCAAACAATTATAACTGTCAGTTAATTCTTTGTCAACCTGTTTTTTATACATTATACAAGTTGTGCCTGTACTGCGGTTAATGCCACAACTCCGACGATATCTTCCCATGTACAACCTCTGGAAAGATCGTTGACAGGTTTTGCAATTCCCTGCAGCATCGGTCCGTAGGCTTCTGCTTTTGCAAGCCGCTGTACGAGTTTATATCCGATATTCCCCGCATCAAGATTTGGGAAAATCAAAACATTCGCTTTTCCTGCGACTTCACTTTCCGGTGCTTTTGATTTCGCGACAGAAGGAATTAGTGCTGCATCTGTCTGCAATTCGCCATCCAGCATAAGATGCGGATATTGTTCATGCGCAATTTTGGTGGCTTCTACCACTTTGTCAACAAGCGGATGTTTTGCGCTGCCTTTTGTGGAGTGGGAAAGCATTGCGATAATCGGCTTTGCACCAATCAAATTTTTGAAACTCTTTGCACTGGTATCCGCAATTGCCGCCAGTTCTTCCGGTGTGGGGTCCTGATTTAATCCACAGTCTGCAAATAAAAAAGTTCCGTTATATCCCAAATCACAATCCGGCACATCCAGTATAAAGAAACCGGAAACCAGTTTCACGCCGGGAGCCGTTCTCAAAATCTGTAAGGAAGGTCTTAAAACATCTGCCGTTGCGTGGCACGCTCCTGCAACCATCCCGTCGGCATCATTTGCTTTTACCATAACAACACCGAATGTCAGCGGATCACTTAACAGCAGTTCTCTTGCTTTTTCCGGTGTCATGCCTTTTGACTTTCTTGTTTCATATAACAATTCAACATATTCATCCAGTTTTTCCGTTTTCTGCGGATCTATGACATGGCATCCCGAAAGATCGACTTCCAGCCATCCTGCACCATCCATAATTTTCTCTTCGTTACCGACAAGGATAATATCGGCAATCTCCTCCTGAATAATATGAGATGCTGCAATCAGTGTCCTTTTATCAGTTGTTTCCGGCATAACAATCGTTTTTCGATCGGCTCTTGCTTTTTCCTTAATCAGATCGATATAAGCCATTGTCTGTTCCTCCCCAATGAATATGTATTTGATACATTTATTATATCGAAATCAAATATTGTATACAAGAAATTTTTCGTCAAAAATTGTACTAAATCAGGCACAAAAATGGTATTCTGTTAATAGAAAAAACGATTTGGAGTATTTTTATGAAAACGACAGGAATCATTGCGGAGTATAATCCATTTCATAACGGTCACCTTTATCAGTTACAGGAGGTACGAAAAAGCGGCAGCGACTATATCATCGTAGTATTAAGTGGCGATTTCTTACAGCGTGGTACTCCTGCCATTATCAACAAATATGAACGCGCAAAAATGGCTCTTCTTTCCGGTGCCGATCTTGTCATAGAATTACCGGTTCTGTTTGCATGCTCCAGTGCACAGTATTTTGCACGCGGTGCTGTATCAATTCTGGACAAACTGGGAGTTGTCGATACCCTTTCTTTTGGGTGTGAAACAGACGATGTCTCACTATTAAAAGAGACTGCTTCGTTTTTGGCAGAAGAATCTTCTCACTATCAGGATGTCTTACAGAATTTTTTGAAACAAGGGTTCTCTTTTCCGAAGGCACGTGAATGTACTGTTTCAAAGCTGCTTGGCAGCAAAGCCGCTTCACTACTTTCCTCTCCGAACAATATTCTTGCGCTTGAATACTGTATGGCACTTTCGGAACGGAACTCTTCCATTGTTCCTTCCCCAATCAGGCGTAAAGACAGTTCCTATCACGAAATGAATCTGATAGAAAATACGTTACCGTCTGCCACGGCTATCCGTCAGGTCTTATCTGATAAAAGTAACATTCCGGTTCTTAAAAACTATGTCCCGGAACATGTTTTTTCCATACTCGAAAAATCTTATGAGAAAAACTATCCTATTTTCTTAAATGACTTTTCCTCGCGCCTGCATTATCAGTTGTTGTTTTGTGCTTCTTTAGGGTTTGATTCTTATGCGGATCTTACACCTGCTATTTCAGATAAAATCAGGAATCATCTGGACTCTTTCCGTAATATTGAGCAATACTTAGAACTTCTTAAGTCAAAAGAATTAACTTACACACGTTTAAGCCGCTGCCTTTTGCATATTCTTCTTCAGATTCCGGATTCGATGTTATCTTTTGCAAAATCTTCCGATTATGCCGGATATGCACGGGTTCTCGGTTTTCGTGACAGTGCGTTGCCCTTACTCTCGCAGATAGAACATCATGGCAGTATCCCTCTTATAACAAAACTTTCTTCTGCAAAAGAAAAACTGCCCTTGCAGGCAGTTCCTTCTTTCGATCTTGATATCTTATCATCTCATATTTACGAGTCTGTGGTTTCTGAAAAGTATAAAAGTAATTTTCAGAATGAATACCGCAGAAAATTAATCCGGTTATCGGATTAATTCTTAAAACTATGAATCGGTGCCGGGATTCTTCCGCCCCTATTGACAAAGTCATCACACGAAAACCGGTTAACCGGCATAATCGGTGCATAACCCAGCAGGCCTCCGAATTCAACGGTTTCTCCGACAGTTTTCCCAATTACGGGAATGATGCGGACTGCAGTTGTCTTCTGGTTAATCATTCCGATTGCTAATTCATCTGCAATAATACCGGATATTGTTGTTGCCTTCGTATCGCCGGGAATTGCAATCATATCAAGTCCTACGGAGCAGACACAAGTCATTGCTTCCAATTTTTCCAATGTTAAAGCCCCTGCCGTAACAGCATCTATCATTCCCTGGTCCTCGCTGACCGGAATAAAAGCACCGCTAAGTCCTCCGACATAAGAAGACGCCATAACACCGCCCTTTTTCACCTGGTCATTTAACAGTGCAAGTGCTGCTGTTGTTCCCGGTGCACCGGCATATTCCAAACCGATTTCACAGAGAATATCCGCAACACTATCTCCGATTGCCGGCGTCGGTGCTAATGACAAATCTACAATTCCGAACGGAACCCCCAGTCTCTTGGATGCTTCCTTTGCCACAAGCTGACCAACTCTTGTTACCTTAAATGCTGTTTTCTTTATTGTTTCACAAAGCACTTCAAAATTCTCACCACGAACTTTTTCGAGTGCATGTTTTACAACTCCGGGACCGCTTACCCCGACATTAATAATCATATCGGCTTCCGTTACGCCATGGAATGCCCCTGCCATAAACGGATTATCATCCGGCGCGTTACAAAATACCACCAGTTTTGCACATCCTAAGGAATCATCTTCCTTTGTATACTCTGCTGTCTGCTTAATAATCTCTCCCATGGACTTTACCGCATCCATATTGATGCCGGTTTTGGTAGAGCCAAGATTAATTGAGCTGCAGACACGTTCCGTACTGGCAAGCGCCTGCGGAATGGACTGAATCAACATCTCATCAGCCAAGGTGCATCCTTTTGCAACCAGTGCGGAATAACCTCCGATAAAGTTTACTCCTACTTCATGTGCAACCTTATCAAGAGTCTGTGCGATGGTTACAAAATCCTCCGGTGTTTTACATGCGGCACCGCCGACCAAAGCAATCGGAGTAACGGAAATTCGCTTATTAACAATCGGAATTCCAAATTCTTTGCCAATGTCATCACCTGTCTTCACCAAATCTTTTGCGGCATTCTTAATTTTTGTATAAATTTTCTCATTCAGAACATCCAGATTGGAATCAATGCAGTCTAGCAGACTGATTCCCAATGTAATCGTTCTTACATCGAGATGATCTTTTTCAATCATTTTATTTATCTGTGCAACTTCAAATATATTTAACATATCTGCATCCTTTTTCGTTTATTTGTCTATTTGTCTGATACTATTAGATTCTTTGCATGCTTTTGAAAATATCTTCACGCTGGCATTTGATGATAACGCCGATATTTTTTCCCAGTTCTTCCAATTCATCCGCAATATCACTGAACTGCTTTTGGGTCTTTTCCATATCGGTAATCATCATCATATTAAAGTATCCCTGCACGATTGTCTGGGAAATATCAAGAATATTGATTTGATTGTCTGCCAGATAGGTACAGACCTTTGCAATAATTCCTACGGTATCTTCTCCTACTACGGTAATAATTGTTTTTTTCATAATCTCCCTTTCTGCCAAATGGCATGTATCTTCTTTATTTTATGTTATAAAATCATAACAGGCTTTGAAGGGCAACTTCGTTTTGCGACTGAAATCGGAAAATCATCGGCACGATACTTGTTATCTTCCATTTCAATCTCAAGCCTTACTGTTTCATATGCAAGTTCCGGCAAATTGTTTTCTTTGCTCAAATGTCCCAGCACAACTTCTTTTAATCCGTCATGCAAAAGTTTCCCGAGCAGTCTGCCTGAGGCTTCATTCGAAAGATGTCCTCGTTCTCCTAAAATACGCTGTTTTAAGTAATATGGGTATGGTCCCACCTGCAGCATATTGACATCATGATTTGCTTCTAAAAACAAAACATCCATTCCTTTTAAGCATTCCACCGTATAATCATTAAAGGTGCCTAAGTCTGTCGCAATTCCTATTTTTTCTTTCCCATAGGAGATGCGAAACGCTACCGGATCTGCAGCATCATGTGAGGTATGCATCGGACTCACTTTCATTTCTTTTATCATGAAAGGATTGTCGGCTTCTATTTCCTGAAATAAGGAATCATCAAGTTCTCCTATGTTGCTGCATTTTAAGATGGCTTCTTTTGTCTTTTTTGTTGTATAAATCGGAATTCCGTATTTTCGGCAGATAACACCGAGTCCGCCGATATGGTCTGCATGTTCATGGGTAATCATGATACCGTCGATATCGCGGCAGGTCAGTCCCAATTGGTTTAACCCTTCTTCTGTTCTTTTTTTGCTGATTCCGACATCTACGAGGATATGTGTCGCTTCTGTTCCTACATAAATACAGTTTCCGCTGCTTCCGCTCGCAAGCGCACATAGTCTCATTCCGGTTTCCTCCAGTATATTTCTACCACATCTCCACTCTTTAGTTCTTCCATATAACCGGCATCTCTTCCGTTTAACGTTGTAACAATAACGCCCTGCGGTTTGGAAAGATCAAAGGAAATATAATTAAACACATCCACAAAGACATATTTTTCTTTTCCGCTCATCGTAACCGGCATTTTATTTACAAGAATCTGTATGGAATGAACTCCCACCGGCTTTTCTACCGTTACTTCCTCATTTTTTTCATTCTCTTTTTTATCGTCCGATATGTTGTCAGGCGTGATTCCATTGTCTTCTGTCGCGGTTACCGGTAATCTGTCTGAGATTTCAAATGATACTTCAAAATTCTCATATACTTTTGTATCTTCGTCCGCTTCTTTATTATTGACCATACAGATACTGCCCGGTTCCAATTCAATATCCATGAATTTTTCAATTTGTGCAACCGAATAGTAATCCAGGAATTCAATGTTATCACCATCAAGAACAGAGTAGTACTCTGATTGCAACTGTCCGTTTACCGATGCGAATTTTGGAAGCTCCACTTTTGCTCCGTTTACGATTACGCTGATTGATGATTTGTACTCCGGCAGCAGTCCGATTTCTGTTTTTCCGGGTGCTCCGGCAGTTGATTCCTTCACGGAAATTATATCGTTTTCCTTAATCGGCGTATGTAAGTTAGCCGGCAGTTTATTTACAGTGATAACAGCAGGCTCGCCGCTTTCCCCGCGAACAATCCGTTTCTTTCCATTAACTGTAAAGTTCAGTTCTTTTCCACTCTTCGGGAAAAATCCGTTTGTCGGAAAATCTGTCTGCATCGCTGCATCCATAACTGTCAGTTTCCTGTTGTTATATAATTTTACATTTTCATTATTGAAGTTTACATAAATAAAATTGTTATTTTCTTTATAAAAATCAAGGCAAATACCTAACGGAGTTACAAGAAGTGAGTTCTGTTCCATTTCCTCATCTTCAAAAATAATATTCTGCATCACTTCTTTTCCGCGTAGTGCTACTCTTTCCGGTGCGATGGAAAGTTTCTTTGAAAGTGCCTGTGTATATCCCGGAATTTTGCCGCCTCCGCCTACAACAAACACTGCCCCGACCGGTTTGTCTCCGTTCAGTTCTTTGATTTTATCCGCAACAAGCGTTGTCATCTCTTCCACCGGCTGACGCAGTACTTCTTCGAGTTCTTTAGCCGTAATTGTCTGGGTAAGCCCCATGATATCTTCATATGTAACGGTTTCTTCGTCACCCGCTTTTCGTTTAATGCTTTCCGCAGCATTAAAATCTACCATACAATGTCTGGCAACCGCTTCAGTCAAAGAATCTCCCGCAACCAGAATCATTCCGAATGCAATAATGGTTCCGTCTTTTGTAATGGAAATATCGGATGTTCCCGCACCTACATCCACTAATGCAATATTTAGCAGACGGAACCGTTCCGGTATGGCAAGTTCAATTGCCGCAATCGGTTCCAAAGTTAAATTGGCGACTGTAAGTCCAGCCATCTCCACTGCCTTATACAAACCATCCACTACATCATCAGGAAGAAACGTCGCAATCATATCAACGCCTATTTTCTTCGCCTTGTGGTCTTTTAAATTCGAAATTGCAAAATCATTCAGGTAATAATGAACAACACTGCTTCCTACACAGTAGAATTTCACATCGCTGTCATTGTCGTTTAAGAACTTTTTATATGCTTCCTCTGTAG
The DNA here is from genome assembly GCA_029007885.1 of Lachnospiraceae bacterium. Classification (GTDB taxonomy): domain Bacteria; phylum Bacillota; class Clostridia; order Lachnospirales; family Lachnospiraceae; genus RGIG8767. The sequence continues at coordinate 30,160 of JAQXIR010000087.1, forward strand.
CCATCGAATGCAGTGTAAAGATATCCTCTTCCGTAACCGTTTTCTCTTCATCCCACTCATAGTCCGTGTGAATTTGAATCGTTTTTAAAACACGACCGGCTGCCGCGATACAAACATTTTCCAATTTGCGTCCCGTCTTCTCTTCCAGCCGTTCTTTCACTGCCTGAATCGTCCC
>JAQXIR010000088.1 GCA_029007885.1 Lachnospiraceae bacterium
TATGCCTGATATAATTCCATTAACGTAAATTCCGGATTGTGTCTCGTATCAAGACCTTCGTTACGGAATACACGTCCGATTTCATATACACGTTCCATTCCGCCTACAATCAGTCTCTTTAAATAAAGTTCCAGGGAAATACGAAGTTTTACATCTTCATCCAGCGCATTGTAGTGTGTTTCAAACGGTCTTGCAGCTGCACCGCCTGCGTTAGATACAAGCATCGGTGTCTCAACTTCCAAAAATCCCTGTCCGTCCAGGTAGCGGCGGATGGAGCTGATGATCTGGGAACGTTTTACAAACGTATCTCTTACTTCCTGATTCATAATCAAATCTACATAACGCTGACGATAACGGGTATCGGTATTGGTCAGTCCGTGGAATTTCTCCGGGAGTACCTGAAGGCTCTTGGAAAGCAGTGTCACTTCGCTCGCATGAACGGAGATTTCTCCTGTTTTTGTTTTGAACACTTCGCCTTTGATTCCGACAATGTCACCGACATCATATTTTTTGAAATCAGCATACGGTTCTTCCCCGATGCTGTCCCTTGCCACATAAGACTGGATATTGCCCTGCAAATCCTGCACATTGCAGAAAGAAGCTTTTCCCATTACACGTTTAAACATCATACGTCCTGCAATGGTAACACTCTTTCCTTCCAGTTCCTCATAATGATCTTTGATTTCCCGGCTGTGATGTGTGACATCATATTTTGTGATTTCAAACGGATTTTTTCCCGCCTCCTGAAAGGCAGCAAGTTTTTCTCTTCTTGCTTTCAAAATCTGATTGATATCCTGTGGCTGCTGGTTATTATTCACTGGTTCTCCCATCTTTTTCCCTTTCCTTATCGCAAAGTTTTGTCTTTTCTCTTGTTATATGTTCTTAGTTGGAACGCTGGATTTCAAGTACTTTATATTTGAAAACACCTGCCTGTGTCTCAACTTCCACTACATCGCCGACTTTTGTTCCGATTAAAGCTTTTCCTACCGGTGATTCATTTGAAATTTTACCCTTCAGGCTGTTTGCCTCGGTAGAGCCGACAATCTTATATTCACATTCTTCGTTATATTCCATATCAAGAATCTTAACGCGGCATCCGATGTTGATTTTTTCAAGATCTACTTCCTCTTCTACAACAACTTCCGCATTCTTTAAGATTTTTTCGAGTTCCTCAATTCTTGCCTCAATATCACGCTGTTCATCTTTGGCAGCATCATATTCTGCATTTTCGGATAAGTCCCCCTGTTCTCTTGCTTCTTTGATTTTCTGTGCAACTTCTTTTCGTTTAACAACTTTTAAATCATGAAGTTCTTCTTCATACTTTTTTAAGCCTTCGTAAGTTAAAATGTTCTTTTTTTCTTCCATTTCTTATTGCCCCTTCTCTTTTTGCAAAATTTTTTATTGTTATCCAATATAACATATTGGTTGACTTTTCCGTCTTTAACTAGGGTATTATACCTACTTTTTACAGTAGTGTCAAGGAATTTACCGAGTCCGTAATAGGTGATGTCTTTTCGCTTTACCGCAACTTCTTTTTCATATCTGGCATCAAAAGAAAAATCAACAAAACAGCACTCTTTCGGGAAACTCCGTATCGGTGGTTTCTTTGTAAACTCTGCCCAAAGTACCAGCATTTTTGATGGCATGTATTTCTGTCTTTGATAATATGGCTTATTCTCTTCCTGTGTGTTTCTGCTTAAGTTGTCCGCTTTCCATACAGGCAAGGCAGTGGAAAGCAATCCCGTCTGCTCATAGATTTCTTCGAACGTTTGTTGATATTGCAGGGGATTTTCACTGATTACCGTAAGAACATTTGCGTTCTGTGCAATCCGCATAAGGATTTCGGTAAATACTTCCGTTTCTTCTCCGTCAAACAAAAGCAATTCCTGATAGCGGATTCGTTTTCCCAAAAAACTGTTCAGTGCAGCAAGATATAACGCCGCACGCTCATCCTTGTCCATCCTGCATACCACTTGGCGTTCCCCGTTTTCCCTGATATTAAGCCGTATATCCCCCACCTGCGCATGAGTTGTCATGTCTTGCAGCAGAATACTGATACTGCGGGAAACCTTTTTTTCATACCATCTGCGTTTTGCAAATACATAATTCAATTTTTGTGCATCACAGTTATATTCCAGTTTTTCCATACATCATTCATATGCAAAAACAGTAAAATTATTCCGCCAGATGTCTGTAGTTTTCCGCTTCCTCTTTCAATCCCAGTTTCGCCATGCACTCAGAAAGATACTTTAGCGGAATTTCCTTTCCGGAGCGGATATTTAAAAGCGGCTGCGTCTCATATACTGCATTGTAAAACCACATCGACGCTTCCTTGTAATCTTCCATGTCAAAATAATATTCTCCGATTTCGCAGCACATTTCACTGCAACCTCCGCATGCCGTCACACGAAGCGCATATTTAAAAAAGGAAGAAGTCTCTTTTTGATACCGATAATATCTGGCTGCCACCAAAGAAGCCTGTTTAATTTCATCCTCCGAAAGTCCTTCTTTATCGGCCAGATTTGAGAAATATGTTCCTGCCGCCGCAAAGTCTTCCTCATCTCCGGCAATGAGCAATTCTTTTGCATAAATCTCACAAAGCCGTTTGGAAAGTTCTTCTTTGTTTGTAATCATTGAAGCAAATACCGCAAGGTCTCTTTTGGCATGATTCCCGTCCGGTTGATGGATAATCTCAATCTCACTGTCATAAATAACCGGTTCTAACTGCACCTGTTCATGAATCTTTTCCTGCCAGACAAAGTTGCGCACTCTTTTAAAGAGTTTCGGTCGATACTCTTTATCAAAGTTATAAATGGTATTATGTGCAAGCTGATTGCAGTAATACATCTGAACGATTTCTATCTCCGGCAAAAGTGTCTTTTTTACCTGTAAAAATCTTTGGATGTTTTCCTCATCCAGACGTTCATCTGCATCAGCACTGTAAATGTAGTCCATCTTTGCTTTTGAAAAAATGAAATTTCTTGCATCGGAGAAACTTCCGGTCCATGCAAAATCATAGATTTTATCCGTAAAACGGGCTGCAATTTCCTTGGTTGCATCGGTGGAACCGGTATCCGCAATCAGGATTTCATCTGCAATATCTTTTAAACAAGTAAGACACGCTTCTAAATTCTTTTCTTCATTTTTTACAATCATACAGACACTGATACTTGCCATTTTTCAGTTTCCCCTTTCGTAGTTTTTAAACAATTCTCTCACTGTTTCCATCAGGTCATCCATTGATTCCATTTCATTGATCTTTGCCCTGAGTCTGGCAGAATTTTTAAATCCCGCACTGTACCATGCAATATGCTTACGCATCTCGCGTACTGCCGTATATTCTCCTTTATACTTTATCTGTAATTCGGCATGTCTTAAAATAGTTTCGCACACTTCCTGTGAGGACGGCTTTTTACATTTTTTTCCCGTTTCAAAATAGGTCGATAACTGCTTAAACAAAAACGGGTTCCCTCTTGCCGCGCGCCCGATCATAATGGCATCGCATCCTGTTTTTTCAAACATTCTCTGTGCACTTTCTTCGTCGGTAACATCCCCGTTTCCGATGACAGGAATGGAAAGAGCATCTTTAACCGCTGCAATGATTTCCCAGTCAGCTTCTCCCGAATAGTACTGCTGCCTTGTCCGTCCATGGACAGCAACTGCCGCCGCACCGCATTCCTGTGCAATTCTTGCAATTTCCACGGCATTTACATGCTCATCATCAAACCCTTTGCGAATCTTTACCGTAACCGGTTTATTAACTGCTTTTACAAGTTTACTGACAATTTCTGCTACCAGTTTCGGTTCCTTCATAAGAGCCGAGCCTTCATGGTTATTTACAACTTTCGGAACCGGGCACCCCATGTTAACATCAAGCACAGAAAATGGGCGGTCTTCAATTTTCTTTGCCATTTCACTCATGATATCCGCATCCGAGCCAAACAACTGTAATGACACCGGTCCTTCATCCGGATGGATTTCTAACAGGCTCTCCGTATTTTTATTATGATAATAAATTGCCTTTGCACTAATCATCTCCATGCAAACCATACCGGCACCCTGTTCACTGCATAATAAACGAAAAGGCAGGTCTGTTACACCTGCCATCGGAGCCAGTATCAGATTATTTTTCAGTCTTACGTTTCCGATTGAAAATTCCCGCATGTTCCTATTTCCTGTTCTTTTCGTAAATAATTCGCAATCCGTCAAGTGTCAGAGAACTGTCATAAACACCGATTGCATCCGTCTCGTCGGCAATAATCCTGCCGAGTCCTCCCGTTGCGACTACTTTCAGGTTCTTAAGTCCGCTTTCTTTTTTCACCTGATTGATGATATATTCTGTCTGTCCGATCTGACCGTAAACAAGGCCTGCCTGCATACTGGAAATGGTTTCCTGCGCCAGAATGGACGCCGGTTTTTTAATCTCAACTTCCGGCAGTTTCGCGGTATCTTCCCAAAGTGCCTTAGCCGAAATTCGAATACCGGGTGCCGTAATTCCTGCTGTAAAGCAGCCGTCTTCTGTAATCAAATCGTATGTTGTGGCAGTTCCAAAATCAAGTACCAAAACAGGTCCGCCATATTTTTCATATGCTGCGACCGCATCTACGATTCGGTCCGGTCCGATTTCTTTCGGATTTTCCGTAACAATTTTAATCCCCGTCTTAATGCCGGCACCGACAATCAGCGGTGTCACTTTCAGATATCTTACGATTGCTCCGGTAAGAGAATGCATTACATTCGGCACAACGCTTGCAATGATACACCCCGTAATATTTTCCCGTTCCACATTATTTGCCCGAAGAAGTTCGCAGATGCTGATTCCGTATTCGTCAGAAGTACGAAGCATCTTCGACATCATTCGAAATGTCGTAATCATTTTGTCCTTTTCATAAACTCCATAAGTGATATTCGTATTTCCTACATCAACAACTAAAATCATTTCTCCTACTCCCTTCCAACATCCTTATTCTTCCGCTAGCAGTTGCGACACATCCTCATGCAAAAACAGAACTCTGTAATACAGCGACAATGATTGTAACAGTTCCTGCTTCGTGTCCCGGATTTTCTTAACCAGCAGCCCACTGCCGATTTCATCATACAAATAGTCTTCCTCTGCTGCGGTAGTTTCAAACTCAAGTGTCCCGTCTTCTTCAAAGCAGATGGTAAAGATTCCTCCGACTTCTTCTGTAAAAAGTACACAGATAATGTGCAGTTCTTCTTTAATGGATTCCGGAATCTTATCAAATTCTTTGTTAAAATAATATTTCTGTTCATAGGCATTTGCCCCGCATAAAACGACACGTTTATCTGCCATAACTTACTTCCTTCCCAATTGCTTTCTATACATATCCGTAAAGCCCGCGGACAGATACTTCGCCCGCATAAATATTTCTGACACTATGGTCTTTTAGTTCAACGAGCAGTTCACCCTTTTTATTGATACCACGAGAAATGCCGCTAAATTCACCTTTCGGATCAAGTACCTTTACTTCTTTGTCCCTGCTTACCAATATCTCATTATACTCATCCGCAAGCATAGAAAGGTCTGCTGTTTTCATAAAAGTTTCGTAATACTCCTCAAACGCAGCGATTGTATGCTCAAGTACATCCGCACGGACTATTTTTCTGCCTTTTTCGATAGAAAGCGACGTTGCCGTCTCTTTTAATTCCTCCGGAATGCTCTCCTGATTAACATTGATTCCCGTTCCGACTACGACATAATGAATATAGTCGGATTCCAGACTCATTTCCGTTAAAATGCCGCATACTTTTTTCCCGTTTACCACAACATCATTCGGCCACTTAATCTGTGCCTCCAGTCCGCAGGTCTTGCGGATGGCATCCGCAACTGCCATTGCCATTAACAGCGTTATCATCGGTGCATTATCCGGTGCAATATCCGGTTTTAGCAGGATGGAAAATGAAATAGAAGTTCCCGGCGGTGACTGCCATGCTCTGCCGCGTCTTCCTTTGCCGCTGCTTTGACAGTCTGCAACGACGATGGTTCCCGGTATGCTTCCTTCTTCTGCCAATCTTTTCACATCATTATTGGTGGAGCCGGTTTCATCCAGATAGTGTAATTCTTTTCCCATCCATTTGGTATGCAGTCTGCTTGCAATCTCACTTTTCGCAATGCTGTCGGGATATGACATTAATTTATAGCCCTTATTTTTAACAGCCTCAATCTCATATCCTTCTTCTTTTAACAGGTTGACCGCCTTCCATACGGCAGTTCTGGACACCCCGAACCCGTCACAAAGTTCCTGCCCCGACACATATTCTTCACTTGTACGCAACAACGATAATATCCTGCTTTTTAAGTCCATGACATTTTCCTGCTTTTCTCTAAAAAGATGCTCCTAAAGTAGCCGCCATCACTGCTTTAATGGTGTGCATACGATTTTCGGCTTCTAAAAATACAATGGATGCCGGTGATTCGAAAACTTCGTCCGTCACTTCCATCTCCGTAATTCCAAACTGCTTTCCTTTTTCCTGTCCGATTTTTGTATTTAAATCATGGAAAGCCGGCAGGCAATGCATAAATACCGCATCTTTTCCTGCGCGTTCCATTACTGCTTTATTTACCTGATACGGAGTAAGGTCACGGATTCTCTCTTCCCATGCTTCATCCGGTTCTCCCATGGATACCCATACGTCTGTATAAACAACATCCTGATTTTTCGTTCCGTTTACCGCATCATCCGTAAGCGTAATAGAGCCGCCGTTTTCCTGTGCAATTTCCTTACACTGTTTAACGAGTGATTCATCCGGAAAATATTTCGGATTGGAGCATAACGTTAAATGCATCCCCATTTTGGCGCATGCCACCATCCAGGAATTTGCCATATTGTAACGGGCATCTCCCATATATACAAGGCGAATGCCTTTGATGCGTCCGAAATGCTCACGGATTGTTAATAAGTCTGCCAGCATCTGCGTCGGATGAAACTCATTGGTAAGACCGTTCCACACCGGAACTCCCGCATATTCAGCCAGTTCTTCGACAATTGCCTGTTCAAATCCACGGTATTCGATTCCTTCATACATACTGCCAAGTACCCGTGCTGTATCGGCAATGCTTTCCTTTTTTCCAATCTGGGAACCTGACGGATCAAGGTAAGTTGTACCCATTCCTAAATCATGTGCAGCCACTTCAAAAGAACAGCGTGTTCTTGTACTTGTTTTTTCAAAAATAAGTGCAACATTTTTCCCGCGCAGTACATCGGTTAAAACGCCTTCCTTCTTTTTCTTTTTCAATTCTGCCGCAAGGTCGATTAAATAGGTAATCTCTTCCGGTGTATAATCAAGTAATTTTAAAAAATGACGTCCTTTTAAATTCATAAATCAGATTCCTTTCTCAAACTTCCTAATTCCCGCTTTTTGCGTCCTCGTTATGTAAAAAGCCCTACACCGATTATACGGTGTAAGGCTTTTGATTGCAAGTTGCTTTATTTTGTAATCACTTCTTTTACGGAAGATGCAAGACCCGCAAGTCCCTGAATCTCTGACGGGATAATAATCTTGGTTGCCTGACCGTCTGCTGCTTTTGCAAATGCTTCCAGACTTCTTAATTTCAGAACTGCATCATCAGCGCCTGCTTCACGAATCATTCTGATACCGTCTGCCTGTGCCTGCTGTACCTTTAAGATAGCCTCAGCTTCACCTTCTGCTTCACGAATCATCTTCTCTTTCTGTGCCTCTGCACGAAGGATTGCGGACTGTTTTTCAGCCTCTGCCTCTAAGATGGCAGCTTCTTTCTTACCTTCTGCAACCGTAACGCTTGCTTTCTTTTCACCTTCGGCACGTGTAACTGCCTCACGGCGTTCACGTTCTGCTTTCATCTGTTTCTCCATTGCATTCTGAATTTCTGCAGGAGGAATGATATTCTTTAATTCCACACGATTTACTTTGATTCCCCACGGGTCTGTAGCCACGTCTAAGGATGCTCTCATCTTCGTGTTGATCGTCTCTCTTGATGTAAGAGTCTGGTCAAGTTCCAGATCACCGATAATATTACGAAGTGTGGTTGCTGTCAGGTTTTCAATCGCCATAATCGGATTTTCCACACCGTATGCGTACAGTTTCGGATCTGTAATCTGATAGAATACGACCGTATCAATTCTCATCGTAACATTATCTTTTGTAATAACCGGCTGCGGTGCAAAGTCTACAACCTGTTCTTTTAACAATACTCTTCTTGCCACCTTATCAACAAACGGAACTTTGAAATGAAGACCTACAGACCAGGTACTCTGATATGCGCCAAGACGTTCCACAACGTAGGCATGTGCCTGCGGTACAATCTTAATGCAGGATAATACAACCCAGATAATAAGAATTAAAATAATAATTGCTGCTATCGCTCCACCCATTTACTTTTCCTCTTTTCTTTTTTCTACAATTAATTTAACACCACTGATTGCTTTGACGGTAACAACCGCACCTTCTTCAATGCAGATACTGTCATCTGCCGAGCGCGCACTCCATTCCATGCCGCCCACGGTAACCTGACCTGTTGCTCTAAGATTATCGATTTCTCCGGTAACGATTGCTTGTTTTCCGACAATACTTTCCGCATTTGTTTTGACTCTGTCCTGATTAAAATAGCGCATGGCAATCGGCCTTGTAAATAAGAGCAACACTGCCGACACAACAATGAATGCTGCAATCTGCACATAAACAGGAAATCCGATAGCCGCCAGGATGGCAGCCACAAGAGATGCTCCCGCAAACCAGATTGTGGTAAGTCCCATTGTTGCGACCTCAACCGCAATAAAAACCACTAACAGAACCAGCCATATAATGATCCAGTTCATATTACCTCCTTAGTTTTTGAAGAATTTTTTATTCTATACGAATACTTACTTATCATACTACAAATTCTTCCTTTTCACAACTCTATAAAACTTAACTTTCTCTTAAATGTATGCATGGATGAGGCGGTACATTTCCTGTAAAGCACGCTTTCACTCCTTTCGTTTGACCGAGGCTTGCTAAGTCAAAAAAGGACTGCGGTTTGAAGCTTCCTCCAAAAAATCACAGTCCTTTTCATCTCTATTATTATATTATGTCAACTTCAGGATTTACCAGAAAACATGGTCGCCGATTACGACACCGTCATGGTTGCCGGCTCTTCTAAAATGTGTCGCCGTACCGACATTGGTTGCACCGCCGATTGCTTCTCTTGCCGCCTGTAAGCACGAATCCTTTACACCTTTTCCAATCTGTGCCTCAACTTTACCGCTACCTGCCGGTGTGAATTGTCCGGATGCGTAGATAACACCGCCGATTGTATTCGGATATGCTCCGCTTCGCACACGATTCATAACAACCGCCGCAACCGCAAGCTGTCCTTCATACGGCTGATTTCCGGCTTCACACTGTACCAGTGCTCCGAGTAATACATCATCCGTTGTTCCTACCGCTACCGCTCCGAGATTTGCAATCAGTTTTGCTTTCTCTTCACGTTCTTTCTTTTCCCGTTCTTTGATTTCCTCGTAGGTCTCTCCCGTGTCCACGGAAAATTCTATGGAAACAAATTCCGCACTGATATATCCGATATCTCCTTCAAAATCGATTGCGACCCATTCCTCGGTCGTTTCATCGGTAATGGCCTCAATCTTTTCGCCTTCCGTCACCTGACCGTATATTCCGGATTCCACACTCGGTTCTTTTCTGACCCTGAGTGCTGCCGTATTAACCGTTGCAATCGTTCTGCCGACACTTTGTGCCAGCTCCTGTGCTTCTTCCCCAAAGAGCAGATAATCATTGCTTGCCCATCCGACTAAATTTCCTGACTTAATTTTCGTCCAGCCTTCGACACTATCAAGAATCTCTCCACCGCAGTCTGCATACAGCAGTCCGATTTTCGAAGATTCTTCGCTTGCTTCTTCACGAACATTTAAAGAGTTCTTGACATCAGCCATCACAAGACCGGACTTACGCTCATCTGCTTCGTCCGCAGATTCTTCTCCGTCCTCTGTTCCTGATGTGGATTGTTCTCCGGCCTCAGGTTCTGTCTGAATGGTGTCAATTGCATCAAGTACTTGTGCAGCACCGGCATGCAGATTTAACAGTGAATCTGTTCCCGCCGCCAGTGCAGGTACTCTCCCCATCATCGTGAAAGCCATAATTCCGGCTGTTACTCCGCTAAGCGCCCGAAACAGCCTTCTGCTTCCTGCTTTCATGTAATACCTCCAAAGATGTATTCTCTGCATCAATTTCTACTTTATATTATTACGAACATGTTATGCAGATTATTACAAGTTGTTACGAAATTATTACGATAGAATGGTGATATAGTACCAAAGACTGGTAAATTTGTCAAGTTTGCCTCAATTTGTCCTATTTTATCTAATAAAAGGGGCTATTCACATGCATACACATTTACAGTTTCTTCTTTTCTTCTGCAACCCCATACACCTACATCTTGCGCAAGGGGTTACTCGCACGCCAAGATTTATGTGAACTGTTTTGCACTGTATGGAGGATTTATACTGGCTTTAGTATTTTCCCGCTACTTTTGCGAGAATTGCGTTACAAGAAGTGGAGGATTTTTACTTGTTTTAATGTTTCCCCGCTACTTTTGCGAGAATTGCGTTGCAAGAAGTGGAGGATTTTTACTAACTTTAGTGCTTTTCCGCTACTTTTGCGAGAATTGCAAGAAATGAAGGGCGAGCGCAGTCGTCGTACCACTCAAACATTGTTTAACAATTATATGACCTTTTATACAACACACCAATGCAGGTATTAGGTTGGAAATCACCGTTAAAAAGTGTCTCGAAATCGAGACGTAGTAATTCTTATTCCGCTTGTTTAATAAATTTCTGCAAGGTTTTTCCCTGTCAAGGTCTTGCCCTGATAAGGGTGCTTCGCAACCTTGACAGGGCAAAACCTTGCAGATAAAAAGTAGTCAAGCGGAATAAGAATGAACTAAATGTTGGTGTCACATCATTAACTAATATACGGCCTCAATTTGTCCTATTTTATCGGCTATTCTATAACTCTTTGGAACGCTCCACGCAACGTACAACCGCATCCATAAGAGCAGCCCGCATTCCTTTTTCTTCCAACACTTTTACCGCTTCAATTGTTGTACCCGCCGGAGAGCATACCATATCCTTCAATTCACCGGGATGTTTGCCGGTTTCAAGCATCAGTTTCGCACTTCCCATAACTGCCTGTGCAGTAAACTCATATGCCTGCTTCCGAGGCATTCCCATACACACTGCGGCATCTGCAATTGCTTCGATAAACATGAATACATAAGCCGGTGAGCTTCCGCTGACTCCTACTACAACATCCATCAGATTTTCCGGAACTTCGCTTGCCATTCCGAGGCAACTAAACAAATCCAAAATATATGTTTTTTCTTCTTGGGACACCAGTCTGTTAAAGCAGATACCTGTGCAGGCTTCTCCTACCAGTGCCGGTGTATTCGGCATACATCTTACAATTTTCACGGTTCTTCCGAACGCCTCACAAAGCCATTTGATGCTTTTGCCTGCTGCAATGGAAACAATCAGCTGTTCAGGGCGTGTTATCCCTCTGATTTCTTCGATTACCCCTGATAACATCTGCGGTTTTACCGCAAGAATCAGAACGTCTGCTTCTTTAGCTACCTCCCGGTTGTCAGTCGTTGCCGCAATCTGATACTTGCTCTCAATTTCGATAAGTTTTTCCTCATCACGTCTTGATACAATGATATCTTCCGGCTTTGCAAAGCCGTTTTTTAACATTCCGCCCGTAATAGCGGATGCCATGTTTCCGAAACCAATCAATCCGATTTTCATACTGTTTCCTCCTATTTTCGTTTCCCCTTATTTCTTATTTCCTATTTCATTTCCTATTATTACGTTTCTGTCGGTATGCTTCATACATAAAAACAGAAGCCGCAACTGCCGCATTTAATGATTCCACACTGCCTTCCATCGGAATTTTTAAGTATTCGTCCGCAAGAGAGGCTGTTTCATCTGTCAGTCCGTTTCCTTCATTACCGATTAAAAATGCTGTTCCAAAAGAATCTGCATAATCAAATTCATCGTAATACCGGGTTCCTTTTAAATGAGCCGCATACACCGTTATCTTGTTTTCCTTCAATTCCCGGATTGTTTCCTGCAGACTGTCCGTATAAAAAAACGGTACCCGATAGATGGAGCCCATTGTGGAACGAATTGTTTTGGGATTGTAGATGTCTACACATCCTTTGCTCAAAACAACCCCCGAAACTCCGGCTCCTTCACCAGTTCGCAGAATTGTCCCAAGATTGCCCGGGTCTTGCAGTTCTTCCAATACCATAATTACGGGATTTTTCGTCTTTAATAAATCCGCAAGTCCGTAATGCATTCGTTCCATGACGCAGAGAATTCCCTGTGGTGTCATGGTATCGGATATTTTTCGGAATGTATCATCCGGAACCGTCTCATATCCGATTGTTTCCATTTTTTCTCTGACTTCCTCTGTTGCAAAAAAGGACTCGGAAACATATATTTCCCGAATCCCTTTCGTCGGAGCCTCTAAAAACATCTTAGTCCCTTCCGCAAGAAAAACATCTGCTTCTCTTCTGGCACGGGATTTCTGATTCCATGTAATCAGTTCTTTTACCTTCTTATTTGTAATCAAGTCGGTCTCTCCCATCTGTTTTATAAGGATGCTGACAATAATTTGCTTACCCGGTACTGGTATTCCGGTATCTCTTTCTGCATTGCCAGTGCTTCATCAATATCAAAATCCACAAAATCCCCATGTTGGTGTCCGACAACCCGGTTTGTTTTGCCGGCACAGAGAATATCTGCAGCATATGCGCCCATAATGGAGGCATAAAAACGGTCTTTACAGGTCGGGCTTCCGCCACGCTGCATGTATCCTAAAATAGTCGCTCTTGTCTCAATACCGGTTGCTGCCTCGATTCGTCTTGCCATGGAAGTGGAATGTCCGATTCCTTCGGCATTGATAATGATATGATGTGTTTTTCCTTTTTTTCGATTATTAATGATATTATTGATAATACTCTGTTCATTAAAATCATATTTTTCAGGCAGCAGAATGTCCTCTGCACCATTTGCAACACCACACCATAATGCAATATATCCCGCATTACGTCCCATAACCTCAATAATACTGCAGCGCTCGTGACTGGAGGATGTATCCCGCACTTTATCAATTGCCTGCATTGCCGTATTAATCGCCGTATCGAATCCGATGGTATAATCGGTGCATGCAATGTCAAGGTCAATCGTTCCCGGAAGACCGATGGTATTGATTCCCTGTTTTGACAGTGCCTGCGCGCCACGGTAAGAACCGTCGCCACCGATGACTACAAGTCCGTCAATTCCATGCTTTCTGCATATTTCAGCGCCTTTTTTCTGCCCTTCCTCTGTCTTGAATTCCATGCAGCGTGCCGTACCTAAGATTGTACCACCCCGCTGAATGATATCCGAAACGCTGGAGGCCTGCATATCTATAATCTCTTCGTTTAATAATCCCTGATAGCCTTTTTTGATTCCTTTTACTTTAACACCGTTTGTAATTGCTTTTCTTACAACCGCACGAATGGCTGCATTCATACCGGGCGCATCTCCACCGCTCGTGAGCACACCAATCGTTTTTATTTCCTTCGACATCTTGCTACCTCCTTAATAAGCCGATGCACAATTTCAGTGAATATTTTAATCTATTTTTCCGCTGTTTTCAACCGGCGTTTCACTTTTCTTCTTAAACGACACGGATATTGTCCTCTCCGAACAGTGAGGTCAAAGCCGTCAGAAGTTCCTTTCTTGCGGAAACGTTTCGGTTTGGGGGCAGTTTTTTCATCATCTTTGGGGTTTCGATGTAAAGAACCACTCTGTCATTTCCTTCTGAGTCATTCAGAATCGAAAACAGTTCCTTCTCTGCTTCCTGATATGCTTCCTGTGTTTTAAATTTTATCCATAATTCCTTCGGAATATCATCAAAGGAAACGACTGATTCGCAAATCACTTTGCCATCTTTTTCTTCTTCTACAGAAACTCTTCCTTTTAAGAATACTTTGCTATCCTCCGTAAGCAGAGAAGCGCACGTCTGATAAGTTTTCGGGAAAACAATAACTTCAATGGTGCCGACTAAATCTTCCAACGTTAAAAACGCCATCACCTGATTATTCTTCGTGTACTTAATCTTTTTCTCGGTAATAATTCCGCCAATCGTCACCTTGGCACCGTCTTGTACACGCATTTCATTGATTTCTTCATCTAAAACAAAATCCGCTGTCGTATTGGTGATATTCTTTCGCCAAATTGACTCATATTCCTCTAAAGGATGGCCGCTGATGTAAATGCCAAGTACTTCCTTTTCAAAAGCAAGAATCATTTCCTTTGTATATTCTCCGACATCCGGCATTTTGATATCGAAATCTTCCTTCTCTTCTTCCGAAACAATATCAAACAGCGAAATCTGCCCTGCCATATTGTTTTTCTTATCATTCTGGATATGGTCAAGAATCCGCACATAAATACTCATAAACTGCTTTCTGCTTCCACCAAGTCCGTCAAGCGCACCAGCCTTGATAAAGTTTTCGATGACGCGTTTATTCAGTTCTTTATCCGCATTTCTGGAAATAAAGTCCTCCAGATTCTTATAAGGACCTCTTTGCATTCTTTCTTCAACGATGCTGTCAATGACCGGTCGCCCAACGCCTTTGACTGCTGTCAGCGCATAGCGGATGGACCCGTCAGAAACGGAAAATCCGGCTTCTCCCTGATTAATATCGGGAGGCAGAATAGAAATCCCCATATTGCGGCAGGTCAAAATATACTCCGAAACCTTTCCGGCATTATCAATAACCGATGTCAACAATGCTGCCATAAATTCAACCGGATAATAGTATTTTAAAAATGCTGTCTGATAAGAAACAACTGCATAGCAGGCTGCATGGGATTTATTGAAAGCGTACTTTGCAAAGTCCATCATATCGTCATAAATCTGTCCGGCAACTTCTTCATCAATACCGTTTTTGATACATCCCGGCACTCCTGCCTGCTCATTGCCGTAAATAAAGTTTTTCCGCTCTTCTTCCATGACATGCTGTTTCTTTTTACTCATGGCACGGCGCACGAGGTCACTTCTTCCCAATGTATAACCACCAAGATCACGCACAATCTGCATAACCTGTTCCTGGTAAACAATACATCCGTAGGTTGGTGCAAGAATCGGCTCCAGTTGCGGACAAAGATATGTAATCTTACTATTGTTGTTTTTTCCCTTTATATATTTGGGAATAAAGTCCATAGGCCCCGGTCGATATAAAGAAATGCCGGCAATCACGTCCTCTAAACTCTGCGGTTTTAATTCCTTCATGAAACTTTTCATGCCGCCGCTTTCCAACTGAAACACACCGTCTGTTTTTCCGGTTCCGAGCGAAGCAAGTACTTCTTTATCATCATAGTCGATTTCATCCATATTCAGATGAATCCCTTTTGTCTTTTCCACGTTCTTAACGGCATTGCTGATGACTGTTAACGTACGCAGACCAAGGAAGTCCATTTTTAAAAGCCCCAGTTCTTCCAATGTCGTCATCGTAAACTGCGTTGTAATCGAACCATCCGAGCCTCTTGAGAGCGGTACAAATTCGTCTGCTGCTTCCGGACAGATGACAACACCGGCTGCATGCATAGAGGTGTGTCTCGGCAATCCTTCCAGCCTTTTGGACATATCAATCAATGTATGAATCTGCTCATCCTGCTCGTAACTATTTTTTAAATCAGGATTTAATTCTAGTGCTCTGTCGATTGTTATATTCAGTTCATTCGGAATCATCTTCGCAATTCCGTCTACAAAAGAATACGGCAAGTCCATTACACGACCGACATCGCGGATAACCGCTTTTGCCGCCATTGTTCCGAATGTCACAATCTGTACAACCTTGTCTGCTCCGTATTTTCTGCCGACATAATCAATAACTTCCTGCCTTCTTTCAAAACAGAAATCAATATCAATATCCGGCATGGAGACACGCTCCGGATTTAGAAACCGTTCAAATAACAGTTGATATTTAATAGGGTCAATATTGGTAATATGAAGGCAATATGCCACAATACTACCCGCAGCAGAACCACGTCCCGGTCCTACCGGAATTCCCTGTTCTCTCGCATAATTGATAAAGTCCCAGACAATCAGGAAGTAATCAACATATCCCATATTACGAATTGTCGTAAGTTCATAGTCCAGTCTTTTGCGTAATATCCCGTCATCTTCCGGATAACGTTCTTTTAAACCGTTTGTGCAAAGTTCGTTCAGATACCCCCAGGAATCATAACCCGTCGGCACCTCAAACTTCGGCAGTTTCGTGTCACCGAATACAATCTCTACGTGGCATCTGTCGGCAATTCGTTGTGTATTTTCAACCGCTTCCCATGCATAAGGAAACAACGCCTTCATTTCTTCTTCGCTTTTTACATAATACTGTCCGCCCTCATAGCGCATTCTGTCCGTATCCGCCAGTTTTTTCCCGGTCTGGATGCACAACAAAATATCATGCGGTTTTGCGTCCTCCGCATATGTATAATGCACATCGTTTGTTGCAACCAGCGGAATGTCCAGTTCCTTACTCATATTAAGCAGTGCCGTATTAACGGTCTCCTGTTCCGGAATCCCATGGTCCTGAAGTTCGAGGAAATAGTTATCCTTTCCAAAACAGTCAAGATAGCGAAGTGCCGCTTTCTTTGCTTCCTCAATCATTCCCTTTCTGATGTTGACTGCCACTTCTCCGGCCAGACAGGCAGAAAGCGCAATAATACCCTCGTGATATTTTCGCAGAATTTCCATATCAACTCTCGGCTTATAGTAATAGCCTTCCGTAAAGCCCTTGCTGACAATCTTCATCAGATTGGCATAACCGGTATTATTCTCCGCAAGCAATACCAAATGGTAATATCTGTCATCTCCGCCGGTAATTTCCTTATCAAACCGGGAATTGGGAGCCACATATACTTCACAACCGATAACCGGATTAATTCCTGCTTCTTTTGCGGCACGATAAAAATCAATCACGCCGTACATAACGCCGTGATCAGTGATGGCAGCACTGTCCATGCCAAGTTCTTTGACACGTTTCACATATTCTTTTATCTTATTGGAACCGTCTAAAAGACTATATTCCGTATGAGTATGCAGATGTACGAATGCCATACTGTGCTGCTCCTGCCTTTCTGTCGTTTACATCAGAAAACAACTCTGTTTCTTCCCGTATTTTTCCCGATATAGAGTTTGTTATCCGCACTTTTTAACGTCTCGTCAATCGGATGATGGCTGCTGTACTCATCCAATCCGAATGTCATGGTAATTCTGATTGCCTGATTGTTATACAAAATCTCCGTATTTGCAATCAGATTGCGAATGTTTTCAAGTTCTGCCGTCGCTTCTTCTCCATTAATTCCGTTAAAGACCAATAAAAACTCTTCACCGCCCCATCGGCAGACATTTCCTTTATTTTTCATATATCCCGAAAGCAATTCTGCAATCTTTTCCAATACCACGTCACCGGCTGTATGACCATACGTGTCATTGATGTTCTTAAAAAAGTCAATGTCACCGATTGCAATGTCAAACCCCTTGCCGGCTTTTTCACTCTCTTTTGTCAGATGTTCCAAATATTCAAGCATTGCACGTCTGTTATAGAGTTTTGTCAAAGGATCTCTTAAGGAGACTTCTTTTAATTTTTCATTGTATTCAACCAGTTTTTTCTCCATACTCAGAGAATCTTTGCTAAACATTACCACAATAACCGTAATCAGGGAAAAAATGATAACGGTGTTAATGACCTGTAACAATATTCCGAATCTCTCCGATAATGTTAGAAACGGTTCATGTACTCTTGTATACCAGAATAGTCCAAGGCGAATCGCACATAATAGTGCTGCCATACTGATTTTTCCTACTGATGAAACATGGCTGACAACCACCAGAAATACGAGCAATGCAAACAGGAAATGTTGCGCCCCGCAGTCCCAGCCAAATAGATATACATATAAAACCACCCATAAAATCGTGGAAACGATGGTATAGATGACCGTAAACTGCGTACGATTCCGGTAACTGTTGTAAAAGGCAGTTACATACCCGCAAAGGCAAAGAATACTTACCACGGCGGAAAACCATTCCGCACACAAGCAATAGACAATCATCTGAATAATGAAATAAAAACACATAATCAGAGAGAACAATCGAATAATAACAGCCGCACGCTTTGTCTCATTTTCATTGTCCACATCCTGAAAAATGAAATCTTTCAACTTCCCCCATATATTCATCACTTTCAACCCCTTTATCCGCCAATCGGACTCTGTTTTCAGTTATTTTCATTATACTACGTTTCAGATTGAGTGACAAGAAACAACAAAAGCCCGTGGCTGCCAAAATTGGCAATCACGGGCTTTTCATTTTGATGATTATAAATATTTTTTCAGAGCATCTACTTTATCCAATGCTTCCCACGGAAGGTCAAGATCATTCCGTCCGAAATGACCGTATGCTGCGGTCTGTTTGTAAATCGGGCGGCGCAGATTCAGCATCTTAATGATTCCCGCCGGGCGAAGATCAAAGTTTTCTCGTATTATGTCAACCAGTTTGTTATCGCTCAATTTTCCTGTTCCAAAAGTATCTACCATAACGGAAGTCGGCTGTGCAACACCGATTGCATAAGAAAGTTGTACCTCACACTTATCCGCAAGTCCTGCTGCGACGATATTTTTTGCAACGTAACGGGCTGCATATGCAGCGGAACGGTCAACCTTTGTACAGTCCTTACCGGAAAATGCTCCGCCGCCGTGACGTGCATAACCGCCATAGGTATCTACGATAATCTTACGTCCGGTAAGTCCGGCATCACCGTGTGGTCCTCCGATTACGAAACGTCCTGTCGGATTGATAAAGAACTTTGTATTTTCGTCAATCATTTCCTTCGGAAGAACCGGATCAAATACATATTTCTTAATATCTTCATGAATCTGTTCCTGTGTCACGTCATCATCATGCTGTGTGGAAAGAACAACTGCTTCCAATCTGACCGGTTTGCCGTTTTCATCATATTCTACCGATACCTGGCTCTTGCCGTCCGGTCTTAAATATTTTAAGGTGCCGTCTTTCCGTACCTTTGTAAGCTGCAGTGTCAATTTGTGCGCAAGAGAAATCGGATACGGCATCAGTTCCGGTGTTTCGTTTGTCGCATATCCAAACATCATACCCTGGTCGCCTGCACCGATTGCTTCGATTTCTTCATCGGACATTTTGTTTTCTCTGGCTTCCAATGCTTTATCAACACCCATTGCAATATCACTTGACTGTTCATCAATTGCCACCAAAACAGCACATGTGTTGGAATCAAATCCATATTCGGATTTATCATAGCCGATTTCTTTTACGGTATCTCTTACAACTTTCTGCATGTCAACATATGCCTTTGTTGTAATCTCACCGGTTACCAATACAAATCCTGTACAGCATGCAGTTTCACATGCAACGCGGCTCATCGGGTCCTGTTCCATGCAGGCATCCAGAATTGCATCGGAAATTGCATCGCAGACTTTGTCAGGATGTCCTTCTGTTACAGATTCTGAGGTAAATAATCTTTTTTCCATCTTCTGTTCTCCTTTTCCATGATAGTTTCAAACAACGGGCATCAATACCCATAAAACAAAAAATTCCGCTTATCACAAATAAGCGGACTCGAAAACGATACTCAAATCCTCTTATTGTTCGACTCATATAACTATGCTATATACTCGCTCAGGTTGGCACCTTCCGTAACGGGGTTGCCGTGGCTTCACAGGTCCTATGTACCTCCACCACTCTGAATAAGAGAAACAAACGCTGTATGCGTTCTACAATATGGAATTTTTATATCTGTTCGTAGAATACAACACGATTCCCCGCTCTGTCAATCTATAATAATACTATTTGACAATATGTTATAAAAAATTTATAATTTCCTATAGAAATATGTGATTTTTACTAATTTTATCTTTAATCCACTTGCCGCAGGAGGGAGGCTATGGTATGAAGAAGGTTAATGTAGAAAATCTTGTGCCCGGTATGGTGCTTGCCAAAGATGTTTATAACTATAATGATCAGCTGCTCCTTTCTACCGGCTTATGTCTGAATGATAAAGCTATTACCAAGCTGACTTTTTATTCGATAAATCACGTTTGGGTTCAGGAAGATTCCTCGCCAGAAGAGACTGCTTCCCCAACCGTTGAAACTTCTTATGCGGAGCGCGTACAATCCAGTCCTGATTTCAAAGAATTTCAAAAGAAGTTCGAAAGCAGCGTTGCCAAATTAAGTATTCAAATCAGTGACATTGTCGAGAAAAATTCACCCATTGATGTAAATAGCATGGTAGTGGATGCTCTCGGGCTCTTAAATCAGGAGCATGATTTCAATCTCTTTGATATGATTCATAACATGCGCCAGTATGACGACCTTACATTTGCACACAGTCTGAATGTCGGATTAATCTGTCATGTATTTGCCGGATGGCTCCAAATGTCTGAAGAAGAGGCCAATCTTGCACTTGCCTGCGGTCTTCTCCATGACATCGGTAAATTGAAGATTCCGGAAAATATTATCAAAAAGCCGGAGAAACTTACCAATACGGAATATGGTCTGATAAAGACCCATCCGATTGAAGGTTACAAAATTTTACAGAATTACAACGTGAATTCGCATATTAAAAATGCTGCACTAATGCATCACGAACGGTATGACGGTTCCGGCTATCCAATTGGTCTTGTCGGTCGTGATATTGATAAATTCGCGCGAATCGTTTCCATTGCCGATGTATATGAGGCAATGACCGCCGCCAGAATTTATCGCGGTTCTCTTTGTCCGATTCAGGTAATCTCCATTTTTGAAAATGAAGGTCTTCAGAAATATGATACCAAAATGATTATGACCTTTTTGGAAAACATCGTAAATACCTATATGTTAAACCGGGTACGGCTAAATAACGGTAAAATAGGTGAAATTATTTTCATTAACAAACATTTTCTTTCCCGTCCCGTTATCAAATGCGGAGCGGAATATATTGATCTTTCCACAAATCCGGAACTTTACATTGAAGAAATTATTTAGCAAAAAAAGAACAGGAATTCCTGTTCTTTTTTTAATATCTGCCTATATTTGTTTCTCATCATCCTACTTTCAGTTTGAATTTCTGCAATTCACGTTCTGAAGTAATCCTTTCTATCTGCGCCCCAAGAAGACGAAGTTTTGCATCAAAATCTTCATATCCGCGTTCGATATAGCGGATATCATCAACCGTCGTGATTCCTTCTGCCGCAAGTCCCGCCAAAACGAGCGCTGCTCCCGCCCGCAAATCCGGCGCGGTAATGCTGGCTCCGGTATAGCGTGGTACGCCGTCTATGATTGCCGTGTTGCTCTCAACTTTGATGTTGGCTCCCATTCTGGTAAGTTCATCAACATATTTGAATCTGTTTTCAAAAATACTTTCCGTTACGATGCTCGTACCTGCCGAAAGTCCCAATGTAACCGCAATCTGTGGCTGCATATCGGTCGGAAATCCCGGATAAGGAAGTGTTTTAACATGCGTATGTCCCAATGGTTTTGCTGCCACTACTCTGACCGCATCATCCGATTCTTCTATTTCACATCCGATTTCCATCAATTTTGCACTGATGGATTCCAAATGTTTCGGTATTACATTCTTAACCGTTACATCGCCTTTTGTTGCCGCTGCCGCAAACATAAAAGTTCCTGCTTCAATCTGATCCGGGATAATGGCATACTCCGTTCCTCTTAAGGAAGGAACACCCTTGACACGAATCACATCCGTACCGGCTCCTTTGATATTTGCTCCCATGCTGTTTAAGAAGTTGGCAACATCTACAACATGCGGTTCTTTTGCAGAGTTTTCAATAATGGTCGTGCCCGGTGCCATAACAGAAGCAAGCATGACATTAATCGTAGCACCTACCGATACCACATCCAGATAAATATGGCTTCCTTTTAATTCCTCTGCTTCTGCGATAATCAGACCATGTGCAATACTTACTTTGGCTCCCAAAGCGCGGAATCCTTTCAGATGCTGGTCAATCGGTCTGCTTCCGATGTTGCATCCTCCCGGAAGAGCCACTTCCGCATTTTTATATTTTCCGAGCAGTGCACCAATCAAATAATAAGATGCACGAATTTTTTTAATATAATCATCTTCAATAACATGCCCATGGATATTTCTGGCATTGATTTTAACCGTATGTCTGTCTGTTCTTTCTACCAGAACGCCAATGCTTTCCATTGCCTGAATCATTACATTGGTATCGCGCACATCCGGCATATTTTCTATGATAACTGTTTCATCCGTCATAATGGCTGCAGCTAAAATGGCCAGTGCCGCATTCTTAGCACCACCGATTTCCACCTCGCCGACAAGCGGATTTCCACCTTTAATTACATATTGTTCCATTTTTACACCTATCCTAAGTTACTTGTTTTAGTATAACACATTCCCGCCATTTGTAAACACGGGAACGTGTGTACTGGTTTTTAAGGGATTAATTCAGGTATTTTAATGGATTGACAGCCGACCCGTTAATTCGGATTTCAAAATGCAGATGCGGTCCCGTACTACGTCCCGTATTTCCGCTTAATGCAATCTTCTGTCCCTGTTTTACCGTTTGTCCGGCAGATACAAGCACTTTACTCAGATGGCCGTATCTTGTTTCTCTTCCGTCCGGATGCTTAATATAGACAACATATCCGTATCCGCTTCCCCAGCCTGCCTTGGTTACCGTACCACCGGAGGACGCAACAACCGTAGTTCCCTTCGGAACTGCCCAGTCAACACCCTGATGATAGGTAGATGCACCTTTCGTCGGTGCTTTTCTTCCTCCGAAACCGGAAGAAAGGCGTCCGCCCGAAATCGGCTTGATATAGGTAGGCGGAATCTTCGTCCCCTTCTCTACAATCTTTGGAATAGCTTCCATTGTAACATCTTCTATCAGGATTTCCCTGCTTACTTCTTTATCATTTCGGTAGGAAACAAGTGCTGCAACTTTCCGATGACCGGCTGACGGTTCCTGCAATGTTACTTCCTGTGTTGTATACCATTCGTCATTGTCAATATAAATGATGTCGGCATCATAATCTTCTTCATAATATTCCTGTTCCTGCCGTTCCACGGAAAGCGGCGGTTCCGGTTGTGTAATAATAATATCCTCTCCGGCGCGAATCGTGGACAATTCATTTTCGATGGAATCATTTAAAGAGATAATTTTATCCATCGGCACATTCGTTTTCTCCGCAATCTGGGAAAGTGTATCGCCCGGCTGCACTTCATAAACAGCATTCTTATCCTGTACGCTTGTCACTTCTTCAATTGCCTGATCAACCGAACTAATCTGATTCATCGGGAGATAAGCATCAACAATTTCCACATCATCCCCGAATGCCAAATCCATTAATCCATATTCAATATCATCAAATCCCTGTTCTGATATTGTCGGTTCAATGGCTTTTAGAGTATCATAAAAGTAGGCTTCTGCACCTGCTTTCGGAAAAGCCGGCATTTCTTCCTTCTTTTCTGTTTTATTGTTCACGACAACTGCCGTTAACGTATTCATTTCTCTTGACGGGTCCATAATCAGTTCTGCCGTATACTGCTTATTGTCTTCATACTGATCAAGTGCCGCCTGCAGAACCTGTTTTACTTCATCGCTGCTCGAAAGATTAACCGTATATTCTTTTACTTTCAAGGTATAGGCATGCTGCAGCGTTTGGCGGATATTGCTTCTTAAGGCAGATGCCATATTCCTTTTGATTGTTTCTTCGGAATCGACGGTTCCGAACAGCACCTCTTTTCCTTCCATGGTAAGATCGGCATCGGCAAATACCATTTCATCGGATTCTTTCGCGACAGCAATCCTTGCTTCCCGCAGGAGTTTTTCAACATCCGTCTCTTTTCCGGTATATCCGATTTCCTGTCCGTTCAAATATAAATGAAAAAGGTTCTCCCCGTCTTTTTGATATCCGGCGTATTGCGGAATCGCAAGTATATTTAATAGAATGATTAAAAAAGAGGTCTTTATGAAACTGACCCGTAATCGTTTATAATATTTTGTAATTCTTTTCATACTCATTCACTTTTCGTGTAACATTTTTGTAACAATTTGCAACATCTCAATTCTAACAGTTAATTTCTGTCTTGTAAAGACTTCATCTTTTCTTTCTGTGGTTTCTTGGATATAATAGAAATCGTAAAATCACCACCGAGTTTGATTCAAAAAAGAGAGGAACGGATGATGGGAAATATCTTTTTTCATATTGATGTGAATTCCGCTTTTTTAAGTTGGACTGCCCTTGATCTGCTGGAAAAGGGAAATCCTACCGACCTGCGTCTGATTCCGTCTGCTGTCGGGGGTGATATCGAAAAAAGACATGGTATCGTGCTGGCAAAGTCCATCCCCGCCAAAGCCTATCATATTACAACAGGGGAACCGATTGTACGTGCGCTTTCCAAGTGTCCGAACCTTACGGTTGTTCCGCCGGATCATACGATGTATGCACGCAAAAGTGCCGAATTGATGGACTATCTAAAAACAATCTGCCCGGAAATTGAACAGGTCAGTATCGATGAATGTTATATGGATTTTACGCCGATTTCTTCTTCCTATCCTTCTCCGATGCAGGCAGCACAATTTATCAAAGATTCCATTTATGAAAAGATGGGATTTACTGTTAATATCGGCATCTCCGACAAGAAAGTACTGGCAAAAATGGCTTCGGATTTTAAGAAACCAAATCTTGTCCACACACTTTATGCAAATGAAATCAAGCAGAAAATGTGGCCTCTTCCTGTTTCTTCTCTTTTCATGTGTGGGAAGTCCAGCGTAGAAGAACTGCATAAGCTTGGCATCTTAACAATCGGCGATCTCGCATGCGCAAATCCCGACATTCTTTCCCTGCATCTGAAAAGTCATGGGAAAATGCTTTGGGAATATGCAAACGGAATCGACAATTCCAAAATCGAATCGGTTCCTTCTGAATTAAAAGGAATCGGCAATTCTACGACTCTTCCAAATGATGTGGATGATCTTGACAAAATCCACCACGTGCTTCTTGCACTGGCAGATTCTGTTGCTGCAAGACTCCGCAAGGCAGGAAATCTTGCCTATATGGTCAGTGTGGAAATCAAGTACGCGACTTTCTCAAAGGCTTCTCATCAGACCACCTTACCTGTTCCAACCCAAACAACGGAGGATATTTATCATACCGCCTGTATGTTGTTTGAGGAACTGTGGGATAAGACCCCTGTTCGTCTGCTTGGCATCCGCACATCCAGACTGGTAGATGTTTCAGAGCCGATACAATTAAGTCTTTTTGATCACCATGAGAATCCAAAGGATTATGAGAAGCAAAAGAAACTCGACAATGCAATCGACGATATCAAGAAAAAATACGGCAAAAATGCCATCGTGCGCGGCAGCATGCTCTATCAGGACTCACCTTCTTTTAAGGAATAAGCCGCACTACTT
>JAQXIR010000089.1 GCA_029007885.1 Lachnospiraceae bacterium
TGATGGAGGAAGGCATCTTTTTCAACAGTGTGTTGGATATTCTGGAGCAAAAAGCGGCGCAGGGAGTGGAAGTACGCCTTATGTATGATGATTTTGGATGTCTTGTACTCCTGCCCAGAAAATATCCGGAAACTCTTCGAAAGAAGGGGATTAATGTGCGGGTTAATGCACGACTCAAACCATTTTTGTCAACGCACTATAATAACAGAGATCATAGAAAGATATTGGTAATTGACGGAAAAACCGCCTTTACGGGCGGGTTCAATCTTTGTGACGAATATATTAATGCCTATGAAAAGTATGGTCATTGGAAAGATAACGGCGTTATGGTAAAAGGAAATGCTGTACAGGAATTTACGCTGATGTTTTTACAAACGTGGAATTCAATCGAATATCAGCAGGATTTTGAATACTGCAAATATTTGAAAACATATCCGGTTGAAGGAAATGGCGGTTATATGATTCCGTACGGAGACGGACCACACCGTGATGAACCGGTAGCGGAAAATGTTTATAAGGATATCTTAAACAATGCAAAAGACTATGTGTATATTATGACACCTTATCTGATCCTGGATGATGAGATGGAAAAGACGATTATGCACGCTGCTATGGGCGGCATTGATGTACGCATTATTCTGCCGCATATACCGGATAAAAAGATTGCTTTTTCCATTGCAAGGACATATTATCCGAATCTGTTGCGTGCAGGAGTGAAAATATATGAATACGAACCGGGATTTATTCATGCAAAGACATTCTTAAGTGATGATAAGACTGCGGTTGTCGGAACGATTAACCTGGATTTTAGAAGTCTTTACCTGCATTACGAATGTGGGGTGCTTTTTTACCGGAATGAAAAACTGGCAGATATTAAAGAGGATTTTACAGATACTTTCCAAAAATGTATTCAAGTTGATATTGATTACTATCGTTCCATCAATGTCGTAAAGCGTTTCTTTGGAAGAATATGGCGTATTTTCGGGCCGTTAATGTAGACAAAACAGGCAGAATCATATAGTATTGGAAGAAGAAAATATTAGGAAAGAGAGTTGGAACAGAAAGATGGAAGAAGGAAAAAGAAAGGAAAAACCGGTACTTGTCATAATGGCTGCCGGAATGGGAAGCCGTTACGGCGGTCTCAAGCAGATTGATCCTGTTGACGAACAGGGAAACATTATCATTGATTTCAGTATCTATGATGCGGTGAAAGCAGGATTTGGTAAAGTAGTATTTATTATTAAGAAACAGATTGAAGAGGAATTTAAAAAATCTGTCGGCGAAAGAATTGCAAAATATGTGCAGGTAGAATATGTTTATCAGGAATTATTTAAACTTCCGGAAGGATTTACGGTGCCTGAGGGAAGAGTAAAACCGTTTGGAACCGGGCATGCAATTCTATGTGCAAAAGAAGTGATAAACGGGCCTTTTGCGGTAATCAATGCAGATGATTTTTACGGACGTCATGCATTTGAAGAAATATACAGACAGTTAACTACCGTTGAAGATGATGAGAAATATCGTTATGCGATGGTGGGATATCAACTGCACAATACATTGACGGAAAATGGCTTTGTAGCGCGTGGTGTCTGCCAAGTAGATGATAATCATAGACTGGAAAAGATTACGGAGCGCACAAGGATTGAAAAGCATGGCGAGGATGCGCAGTATACGGAAGATGACGGAAAAACATGGGTAACCCTTCCGAAACAGTCGCTGGTTTCCATGAATATGTGGGGATTTACGGAAAGCATTCTTACGGAACTGGAAAGTCGTTTCCGTATATTTTTGACAGAGGAACTTGTTAGGAATCCTTTGAAGGCAGAGTATTTTTTGCCGTTTGTAGTTGATGAATTGTTACAGGAAAAGCGGGCGACAGTAGATGTCTTGGAAACACCGGATGTATGGCATGGTGTAACCTATAAGGAAGACCGTCCCTGCGTAATGGCGGCAATAAAAGAACTGAAAGATAAAGGAATTTATCCGGAGGTTTTATGGAAATAGTATGAACCTGAAAGCACCGGGCATACTAAGAAAAAAATCCGGAGGAATATTATGAAGAAGATTGCAATGTTTGATACGAAACCATACGATAAGATATGGTTTGATAAAGCCAATGACGGGAAATATGAAATTCATTATTTTGAAAGCAGATTGACAGATGAGACAGTTTCGCTAGCGGAAGGGTTTGATGTGGTATGTGCTTTTGTCAATGATGATATTAATGAGACTGTTATCAACAGAATGTATCAGATGGGAGTAAAACTGCTGGCAATGCGGTGTGCCGGATACAGTAATGTTGATTTTAAAGCAGCATACGGAAAAATCAATGTTGTCCGTGTCCCGGCTTATTCGCCGTATGCGGTTGCGGAATTTGCAATGGGACTTTTACTGACCATTAACCGAAAACTGCACAAAGCATATAATCGTACAAGAGATTTTAATTTTAATATCAGTGGGCTGACGGGTATGGACTTAAACGGAAAGACTGTCGGGGTAATCGGAACCGGAAAGATTGGTCAGGTATTTATTAAAATCTGTCAGGGATTCGGTATGCGGGTTCTTGCATATGACCTTTACCCAAACAAAAACGCGGACTATGAATATGTAGATTTAGATTACCTGTTTAAAGAGAGTGATGTCATTTCTTTACACTGTCCGTTGACAGAACAGACAAAACATCTGATTAATGAAGAAAGCATTAAAAAGATGAAGAAAAGCGTCTATATCATTAACACATCCAGAGGTGCCCTGATTGAGAGCGGAGCACTGTTAAAGGCGTTGCAGGAAAAACGAATCGGCGGAGCCGGATTGGATGTCTATGAAGAAGAAGCGGAAGTTTTCTTTGAGGACCATTCCGAGGAAGGCATTGAGGATGAGACACTTGCGCTGCTAACGGCAATGCCAAACGTGATTATTACGTCACATCAGGCATTTTTGACGGAAGAAGCACTGATGAATATTGCCAAGGTGACGATTGGAAATATTGACGCTTATTTTGGTGGCGAAAAACTGGAAAATGAGGTATGTTATTATTGCCGTTCAGGGAAAAAAACAGACAAGTGTAAAAACAGTGTAAACGGA
>JAQXIR010000090.1 GCA_029007885.1 Lachnospiraceae bacterium
CTGCTCGAGTTCTATCATCATATAATACATTTTAACAAAATATGCAAGGATTTGATAGCACTGAAATTTATAAAAGCACCAGTGCATTTCTGCATTGATGCTTTTTTTTGGGGGGGGAGGGGACTATGTACCATTGGGGAAATTATTCAACGCTACAATACTTCCGACCGTTTTATTATATGTCGTATCCGATAACACTTACATTATAGGAACTGTTATTTTTTCTGGCCACCTTGGTGTATATACTAATCTTATTTCCGTTAGGAGTTGTAAAGTGGTATAAGCCATCTTCCGCCTTTTCATACGAACCGTATCTGTTTGTCAGATAGTTTTCATTTCCAACATAAATCATATACATTTCACAAACTGTAGCGGATGAATTAATATCTGAATATCTATATACATAATGAATATCTGTATCCATAAACAGAGCCTTCAGTCCATATACAATAGCTCCTGCCGTTCCTGCGTTCTTTATCTCCTCCTTTTTATCTTCAGCGTACTCTTTTACGCCGCCGGATTCAACGAAGGCATTTACCATAGAATCTATTTCAGCAAAGTCATCATTAATAGTGTCTGAAGCCGAATCTGTTGCTCCTACCAAAAGTCCTCCGATTGCACTTCCCACAACACGAGCAAAACCATTTGCCAAACCCGAATTGTTAGGGTCGGAACAGTGAAGATCAGCAAAAACAATACCTTCCTTCTCTTCTATATCAACCGTTAATCCTTTTGCCTTTGCAAAAAGTTTAAGTCTTTCAAGATCAAGATCGATTGCATCTTCATAAAAAATATTTGCATAATCATATTGAGGATATTCAATTTCCTTTAACACCCAGTCAGAATAATATGTATAACTTCCTACGTTTCTCACGGATCTAATGTAGGCTTCAACTTGCTCTCCATCTAAACTGTCTGTAATTTGGGCAAAAGAACTTGATAAAGGAAAATTCTCTCCATCATCATAGATTCTTATTTCATAACTTGTCGCTCCATCCACATCATCCCAGTCCAGAAAAATATAAGACCCCCTGATACTGGAAGTCACTTCTCCAATGTTTCCAAGCATTATAGGAACATCAATAGTACAAGAAGTCCAATCGGAATAATACTTCTTCCCTCTCTTTTCAGCCACAGCTCTGACAACTATCTCATAAGAATAACCTTCTTCCACATCAGAGAAACTGAATGAATTATCATCATTCTCATAAGTAATATCACCAGCAGCAATTTCGTAATACTGTGCTTTTTCTACTTCACTCCATTCTACGAAAACATTTCCGTTTCCATCATATGATGCTATTACATTTTCAGGATTGGCTACCTTTGTGGGTGTAAGTAAAACAGCCAGAACAATAATCAGGCAAATAACAACCGGTGCAATTATCCATAGTACCTTTTTCTTCATAAGTAATATCCTCACATATTCATATACAACTTTTTTCAATTGAATTATACACTTTACTGCAGTTTTTTACAATTTCTTCATCAGTATCAGAATTCAAAATCACCGTTGCATCAGTTACAATGTATTTCACACTTTTCCTGCCATTTTGTTGAAAGATACGCCATTTTGGGCGGGTCATTCAAGTATCTGGTACATGTTTTTGGTCTCTCTTTCATAATTTTGGGCACTAAAAAACCACTTAGCTGCATCAGCTTGGCGGTTTAATTATTGTTATAAATACGATCATACACGCGCTCAGCTTCTCGCCCGGTTGCGTTTAGTTCGTCATAGTTTGGTGGAGCGTAACCCTTCTTCGTCATGAAGCCGTCGATCTCTTCGAGAAGGCCATCCACGTCGTCGGCTTCAATTAGTGCCTGTGCTGCTTCGATGTTCTTGATTAAGAACTGCTTGTCTTTCTCATCTATCTTCACTTTTTGACCTCCTTTCCGGTTTGCTTGTATCACTCTTACTGCCTACCCGCTAATGAGATATTTGGATTCGGACATTACCCTTGCCTCTCTACGGACATTACACACAAGAATTACTATATCTGTTTATCCGGAACTAATAGCAACTTATCGATTACCGGATGAATCATACTAGTCTCTAATATCACATTTATGGCACATAGCTTCTTTCCTGCATCCTTACTGGATGTACCACAATGATATGCCTGTTCTGTAGCCAAACCATAATCCAGAACTATCAATCTGTCATGGCAGTCTGCATTAGGTTTAATTCTGAGTGGTGGATATTCTTGTATAAAGTCGTTTACTACCGCCGTTGTCAAAAAACCTCTTTTTCCATGACCATTTTCTGTAAATAAAACCACTTCCACACCAGCTTGCTTCTGCGATAATAGCTGTAAAGTCTTTGTATTCACATAATCATCCACTACATAAATACTCTTTTTTGCCTGCTGATATATATCTATGTATGCTGCATCAGCCTCAAACTTCTGTCCTTTATAAATAACA
>JAQXIR010000091.1 GCA_029007885.1 Lachnospiraceae bacterium
CATATGATGACGGAAAGACAGATGAATTTGTTATTCCGACGGTAATCGAAGAAAACGGAGCACCGGTTGCAACCATTAAGGATAAAGACTCCATCATTTTCTTTAACTTCAGACCGGACCGCGCAAGAGAAATAACAAGAGCATTCTGCGACGATGATTTTAAGGGATTTGACAGAAAACGTCTTGATGTAACTTATGTATGCTTCTCAGATTATGACCCGACAATTCCGAATAAAGAAGTTGCATTCCACAAAATTTCTATTACCAATACGTTTGGTGAGTGGCTTGCATCACACAATATGACACAGGCAAGAATTGCCGAGACAGAAAAATATGCCCACGTTACGTTCTTCTTTAACGGTGGTGTGGAAGAACCGAACAAAGGAGAGGACAGAATTCTCGTAAATTCTCCGAAAGATGTGGCAACCTATGATTTGAAACCGCAGATGAGTGCATATGAAGTGTGTGATAACTTGGTAAATGCCATTACTTCCGGGAAATATGATGTCATCATCATCAACTTTGCAAATCCGGATATGGTAGGTCACACCGGAGTGGAGGCAGCAGCAATCAAGGCTGTGGAAGCGGTTGATGAATGTGTCGGAAGAGCAGTGGAAGCAATCAAGTCCGTTGACGGAACCATGTTTATCTGTGCCGACCACGGTAATGCGGAACAGCTGATTGATTATGAAACAGGTGCACCGTTTACGGCTCATACCACAAACCAGGTACCGTTTATTCTTGTAAATTATGATCCGGCCTATACACTGCGCGACGGAGGATGTCTGGCAGATATTGTTCCGACTCTGATTGAAACAATGGGAATGGAACAGCCGAAAGAAATGACAGGAAAATCACTGTTAATTAAAAAATAATATTTGAGATACTTAGGATAAAAACATGTTAGGGACAATTGTAAATACAATAGCCGTCATTTGCGGAGCAACAATCGGAATGCTTTTAAAGAAAGGGATTCCGGAAAGGCTTTCCGACACTTTGATGAAGGGGTTGGGACTCTGTACTTTGTTTTTGGGAATCAGTGGGTCCTTAAAAGGAGAGAACTCTCTGATTCTGATTATTTCCATGGTGGTCGGTGCTTTAATCGGAGAAGGGATTGATTTAGAGGACAAACTTAATCGTCTTGGTAAATGGCTGGAAGGAAAATTTAAAAGCAAAGACGGAAAACAGGTTTCAATTGCGGAAGGCTTTGTAACCGCATCTCTGTTATTCTGTGTCGGTGCCATGACAATCGTGGGATCGTTGCAAAGCGGACTGCAGGGAAATCATGAAATGTTGTTTAACAAGTCCATGCTTGACTTTGTGGCAGCAATCATTTTCTCTTCTACACTGGGAATCGGTGTGATGTTTGCAGCGGCATTTGTATTTATTTACCAGGGGGCGATTACCCTGGCGGCACAATGGATTGCTCCGTTTTTATCGGAACGCGTGATAGCAGAGATGACATGCGTCGGTTCCGTGATTATTATCGGACTTGCTCTCAATATGCTTGGCATCACAAAACTAAAAGTAATGAACTATGTGCCTGCGATTTTTATTCCAATTATTTTGTGTTGCTTTATGTAAACTTTTGCGGCGTCGGGATTTCGACGCCGTTTTTTATTTTGCCATGCTTGAAACATCAATAGGTGAAAGATTTGGGACTTTGTGATAAAATAGAAAAATAAGTCAGTCTTTGGAGGAGATTTATGATAAAACGAATTTTTTCATCTATCAGTGAAGGACTCATTCATACACTTCCGATTATTCTAATCGGTTCGTTTGCACTGGTTTTTAAAAGTCTGCCGATTCCGGCTTATCAAACTTTTCTTCAAGATGCACTCGGAGGATATCTGAGAGAATTTCTTTCCACTGCATATGCGGCATCTCTGGGAATCTTCGGCATTGTACTTACTGTTTTTATATCTTCCTCCTATGCACATTCCGCACATGATGATATCGGAACATCCTTTATGCTTTCTATCACATCTTTGTGTGCTTACTTTATTATGATGGGAATGGACACATTTTCATTGGAAGAAGCGGGAGGTCCTACGGTATTTGTAGCGATATTATCTTCCGTTGTTTCGTCCGTATTATTCATTGCCATTAGCAAACGACAGTCTACGCGATTTTTACGGGATTATAGTGGTATGGGACTGGCACTCCGCAATGCGATGCTATCTCTGCGCCCCTTTGCGGGTACATTGTTCTTTTTTGTAATTATCAAACTATTAATTGTTTTCTTTTTTGGAGCCAACAGTATTCAGGAACTTCTGGCAGATAGCATCAGCCATCTGTACAGCAACATGGGTACGAACCTTTTATCCTGTTCTGTTTTTGTGCTCTCTGTGCACTTGCTCTGGATGTGCGGCATTCATGGAAACAATCTTTTGTTCTCTGTTTCGGAGACCTTGTTTGTTCCGTCAATTGAGCATAATCTTGAGCAGATAGCAAATGGCATGCTGCCGACTCACATTTTCAGTAAAACATTTATTGACACATTTCTGCTTATGGGTGGTTGTGGAGCCGGTTTTTCCTTTATTATTGCGCTTTTGTTATTCGGAAAAAAGAAAAATCTTAAGCAGATCGCAAAAGTCAGTTTGATTCCTGCTATTTTTAATGTGAATGAAACACTCTTGTTTG
The DNA here is from genome assembly GCA_029007885.1 of Lachnospiraceae bacterium. Classification (GTDB taxonomy): domain Bacteria; phylum Bacillota; class Clostridia; order Lachnospirales; family Lachnospiraceae; genus RGIG8767. The sequence continues at coordinate 2,644 of JAQXIR010000091.1, forward strand.
GAATTCCGATTGTTTTAAACAGAACCTTTTTTATTCCCTTCGTACTGGTTCCGCTTGTAAATCTGATATTATCTTATCTGGCAACCGTAGTAGGTTTTCTTCCTGTTATTTCAACGCAGGTTGAGTGGACGGTTCCTGTTTTGCTAAGCGGTTACCTCGCAACCGGATCAATCCGAGGGGCAGTTTTTCAGGTGATTCTTTTAATAATCGGAGTGTTAATTTACCGCCCGTTTGTCATTCGCTATGAAACGAATACCACTGAGAAACTGAAAAGCCATATTGGCGAATTGACAAAATTTTTCCGGGAAAATGAGGAAAATGGGGAACACCCGATTTACCTTTATCTTGCGGATGACTTTGGGAAGAGTGCAAAATTGTTGGCAGATGAATTGCAAAATGCCATTAAATATCATCACCTTCAACTTTTCTATCAGCCACAGGTAAATGCGCAGGGAGAATGTTTCGGCGCGGAGGCATTACTACGCTGGGATTATCCGGAGATAGGGTTCATCTATCCTCCGCTCGTTATTGAACTTGCAAAAGAGCGGGGAATCCTGGAAGCATTGGAAAAGTATGTTATTGACATGGCAAGCAGAGATTTAAACTTCCTAAACTCAGAATTTGGGGATCATTTAAAGATTTCCATTAATATTACAGGGGTTTCCCTAAAGAATCCGAATCTGGTACCGACACTGGAAGAAACCATTGAAAAATATGGGGTTTTGCGGGAAAATTTATGGATTGAGATTACGGAACAAGATGCGATTGCGTCTTCTAAAGATGTTGTTCAATGCCTTGACAGGTTGAATGAACTTGGATATCATCTTTTGATTGATGATTTCGGCATGGGACATACTTCTTTAATGTATTTAAAATCTTCTTACTTCTGTGTCGTAAAACTGGATGGAAGTCTGACAAGAGAATATCAGAATGAAAGGTATCAGGAGATCATTTCTTCCATTACACAGTTAAGCCGGAATCTGAAATTTGATGTAATTGCGGAATATGTGGAAACAAAGGAACAACGTGATAAATTGTTGGAACTTGGTTGTACGGGTTTGCAGGGATATTTATATATGAAAGCAGTCCCGTTTGGAGAATTCAAAGAATGGTTGCATAAAAATCCGTATTCACACTGACAAATTGTATATTCGCCTGTATTCAGGGAAAAATGATATTGAAAAATATTCCTGACAGGAGGAGAGCAAATTGAAAGAATATCTGACGATTACGGAAGTGCATGCAAGAGAAATACTGGATTCACGCGGTAATCCGACTGTGGAGGCAGAAGTTTGTATCAACGACTGCGTGATTGGGAGAGCGCAGGTACCTTCCGGTGCCAGTACCGGAAAATTTGAAGCAGTTGAATTGCGGGATAAAGAGACACGCTATGGCGGAAACGGTGTTCATAAAGCGGTGAGAAATATTAATGAGACACTGCGCGAGACGATACTTGGGAAAAATGCCATGGACCAGTCTTATATTGATGAACTGTTGATTAAGGCAGACGGAACGGAAAATAAAGGAAATCTGGGTGCGAATGCAACGCTCGGAGTTTCCATGGCTGTAGCAAGAGCGGCTGCCAATGCGCTGCACATACCACTATACCAATACCTTGGAGGAATCCATGCAAAAAGGCTGCCGGTTCCGATGATGAATATACTAAATGGCGGAAAGCATGCAGATAATACAGTGGATTTGCAGGAATTTATGATTATGCCGGTATCCGCAGAATCATTTTCAGAAGGACTTCGGATATGTGCGGAAATCTATCATACATTAAAACAGCTTTGCCGTGACAGAGGACTTTCAACAGGCGTTGGTGATGAAGGAGGATTTGCTCCGGATTTAAAAGACAGCAGAGATGTTCTTACCTTGATTGTAGAAGCGGTCGAAAAAAGTGGCTATGAACCGGGAAAAGATATCATGATAGCGATAGATGCCGCGGCAAGTGAATTATATGAAGAAGAAATCGGAAAATACTATTTTCCGGGCGAAAGCAAAATGGCAGGGCGTGATATTTACCGGACAACAGATGAAATGGTGTCTTATTATGCTGATCTTGCAAATCTGTTTCCGATTGCTTCCATTGAAGATGGACTGGACGAAGAAGATTTTGAAGGATGGAAACTGTTAACGGAAATCTTGGGAGACAAGACACAACTGGTTGGTGACGACTTGTTTGTTACAAATGTTAAACGATTACGGAAGGGAATTCATATGCATGCCGGGAATGCCATTCTGATTAAGGTAAATCAGATCGGTACTTTGTCAGAAGCATTTGAGGCAATTGAAACGGCGCATAAAAATGGGTTTAAGACGATTATTTCCCACCGTTCGGGAGAAACAGAAGATACTTTTATTGCGGATATTGCAGTTGCAGTAAATTCAGGAGAAATCAAAACAGGTGCACCATGCCGCAGTGAGCGAATTGCCAAGTATAATCGACTGCTGCGAATCGAAGAAGAACTCGGAATATCCTCCGTATATTGCAATCCGTTTGAAAATGAAAAATATAGTTGAAAAGTTTTTTTGTTTATGGTAAACTGACATGTGCATGAAATTAGGAGGGACCATTCATGGAAATCTTAAGAATAATATTAACAGTCATTTTTATCATAATCTGTGTTGCATTAGCAGCAATCGTATTAATGCAGGAAGGTAAATCCGCAGGCTTAGGTGCCATTAGCGGTGCTGCAGAAAGCTATTGGGGTAAGAATAAAGGCCGTTCAATGGAGGGAACACTTGTTAAGATTACAAGATGCCTTACCATTGCATTTATTGTTCTTGCGGCTATTTTAAATATCAATCGTTTCTAATTGGAGAAATATGGTATTGATGCACCCTTGCTTCTACAAGGGTGCATTTTTAATGTAAAAGAGAGGGATTTATGGAGAAGACTTTCGAAGAGAGAAAACAGGTAATTCTTAGTATGATGCAGGATGAGTTATATGTTCCGATGAAAGAAAAAGAACTTGCTATCATGCTGCAGGTTAAGCCGCAAGACCGTGGGGAACTGACTGCTGTTTTGCAGTCACTGTTGGAAGAAGAAAAGATACAAATCAGCAAGAGAGGCAAATATTCACTTTATGATTCGAAACAAAAGGCAGATGAACTGATAACCGGTACATTTATCAGTAATCAGAGAGGATTTGGTTTTGTTGAAGTTGACGGAAGAGAGGAAGATCTCTTTATCCCGGAATCTAAAGTAAACGGCGCATTTCATCTGGATACAGTACAGGTAAAATTGCTTCCGCCATCGAAAGGAAGACGGCGGGAAGCTGAAGTGGTCACGGTTTTGGAACGGGGAACAACACAAATCGTCGGAACTTATGAAAAATGTAAGAATTTCGGATTTGTCATTCCTGATAATCAGAAACTTTCTTCAGATATCTTTATTCCAAATGAGCGCAGTAAAGGTGCCGTGGACGGACATAAAGTAGTGGTTGAACTGACCGATTACGGAAAAGAAGGACGAAACCCGGAAGGAAAGATTGTTGAAATATTAGGACATATTAATGATCCGGGCGTAGATATTATGTCGATCGTAAAAGGTTTCGGACTGCCGACGGAGTTTCCCGAGAAGGTAATGAATCAGGCAGAACGGACCTCGGATACGGTTTCGGAGGCAGATAAAAACGGCAGAGAGGATCTGCGGGATATCATGATGGTTACAATTGACGGAGAAGATGCCAAAGATTTGGACGATGCGGTTTCTCTTGTGATGGAAGGGGAAAACTATTGTCTTGGCGTTCACATTGCGGATGTTACCAATTATGTACAGGAAAACTCTGCACTTGACAGAGAAGCAAAGGAGCGCGGCACAAGCGTTTATTTGGTAGACAGGGTAATTCCGATGCTACCGCATAAGCTTTCCAACGGAATTTGTTCTTTAAATGAGGGAGAAGAACGTCTTGCATTAAGCTGCATCATGACCATTACGCCACAGGGAAAAGTGGTGGATTATCGAATTGTGGAAAGCGTAATCTGCGTAAACAGACGAATGAGTTACACATCCGTGAATAAAATAATAGAAGAAAAGGACGAAGCAGAACGGGAAAAGTACCGGGAATTTGTTCCCATGTTTGAAAAGATGGCATCTCTTGCGTCTGTATTGCGTACAAACCGAAAAAAGAGAGGCTCCATTGACTTTGATTTTCCGGAATCCAAGATTATTCTTGATAGGGACGGAAAACCGATTACAATCAAGCCTTATGAGCGCAACAGTGCAACGAAGTTAATCGAAGAGTTTATGCTTCTGGCAAACGAGACGGTAGCACAACATTTTTACTGGTTAGAGATTCCATTCGTGTATCGGACACATGATAATCCGGACCCTGAAAAAATCATGCAGCTTGCAACCTTTATCTTTAACTTCGGGTATCGTATTAAAATGAATAAAGAAGAAATTCATCCGAAAGAAATTCAAAAACTGCTTGGAAAGATTCAGGATACACCACAGGAGGATATGATCAGCAGACTTGCCTTGCGCAGTATGAAACAGGCGAAATATACGACAGACTGCACCGGACATTTCGGATTGGCCTGTCAGTATTACTGCCATTTTACTTCACCGATCAGGCGCTATCCTGACTTACAGATTCACCGTATCATTAAAGATTATCTGCGTGGACGGATGAAACCGGAAAAGAAAGAGCATTATGAGAAAATCCTTCCGGAAGTTGCAAGCCAGTCTTCAAGGTTGGAACGCCGTGCGGATGAGGCAGAGCGGGAAACCGATAAATTGAAAAAAGCAGAATACATGGAGCAGCACATCGGAGAAGAATTTATGGGAATTGTTTCCGGTGTGACAGAGTGGGGCATCTATGTGGAACTTCCCAATACAATTGAAGGAATGGTCCATGTTTCCAAACTGCCGGGGGATTTCTTTGTATATGATGAAGCTCATTATGAGATGACGGGAAGCAGAACAGGAATGAAATATGAACTGGGGAAATCTGTTAAAATCCGTGTGGATCATGTCGATAAACAAGTAAGAACAATTGATTTTTCAATTGTGCCGGAGGAATAAGTGCTATGGCAAAAGAGGCAATGAAACTGGTTGCAAACAATAAAAAAGCATATCATGACTATTTTGTGGATGAGAAGATAGAAGCGGGACTTGTCTTGCACGGCACGGAGGTAAAATCTCTGCGTCTTGGGAAATGCAGTATCAAAGAAGCCTTCATCAGAATTGAAGACGGTGAAATGTATGTGTATGGTATGCACATCAGCCCTTATGAAAAGGGAAACATTTTTAACAAGGATCCGCTCAGAGTAAAGAAACTTCTGCTGCATAAATCGGAAATCAATAAACTTTTTGGAAAGATGAAAGAAAAAGGATTTACCATAGTGCCACTTCAAGTGTATTTTAAAGACGGAAGAGCAAAAATGGAAATTGGTTTATGCCGAGGAAAGAAACTATACGATAAACGACAGGACATTGCAAAGAAGGATCAGAACAGAGAGGCACAAAAAGAATTTAAAGTTAAAAATTTGTCTTGACCTTTTTTGTACAGTATTATAGAATAAGCAAACAAAATAAGGGCCAGTCAAGGTTTCGACGGGGTTTTTGAAACTGGAGAAGCAAGCCGTTGCGACACGTAAATCGCAAACTTAAAATTAAACGCTAACGATAATTTAGCATACGCTGCCTAATTGCAGCTGTCTTACCGGTCGCACCTACACGATCGGATAAGGCATCGACTATGTAGGAAACCTCATATACTAAGCTTTGCGTATATGGATGTATCATGAAGCTACTGAATGCATGCGGGTGTTGGTCACTGCATGCAGGAGGGAATGTTAATCGGCCAAATAAGCTTGTAGAAGGACAGGGGATGGGGCTTCGGACACGGGTTCGACTCCCGTCTGGTCCACTTTGGTATCCGTAACCGAACCCTTAGTGTTCGGTTTTGACATCGGGTACCCCACTACAGCGTGAAGTGACGAACCCCGCCCAAGGGGCGCAGTTAGGCGTGTTTAGAAATGTTTGCGGAATCATTTATCAAACAGGTTGTGATAAAATGTACGATGAATGTTCTTGCAGATGAAACTTTCAAAAAATTTGG
>JAQXIR010000092.1 GCA_029007885.1 Lachnospiraceae bacterium
GCTCAGGTAATAAGCGGAGTGGGCTTTTTGGGAGCAGGAATGATTCTCGTTTCGGGAAGGCAGATAAAGGGGCTGACTTCTGCAGCAGGTATCTGGTTTTCGGCATGTGTCGGCCTTGCTGTGGGAATCGGATTTTTAGACGGAGCAGTCATCGTTACACTGCTTCTTATTTTGATGTTACATATCATTCCGGAAATCGAAAGAAAGGTTTATGCACATTCCAGATATATGACAATCCATATGGAACTAGAGGATGAAAAGTTGATTACGACAGTCTTTCATAAACTTAAAGCGGATGGATGCATCATTGATTCTTTTGACAGCCATAAGTCGAAGTCCAAAAAACTGCCGAGTGTGATTGATACGGTTATTCTTGTTCCCAGAAAAACTCATAAGGATGATTACTTAATGGAATTTCGCAATATGGAGGGTGTGATATCCGCAGATGATATGTGAATATGGAATACCCGGTAATCTAAGAATGGAAAGACGGTGATTACTGATGGAGAAAAGAATCCTGACTTACCGAAGACGGATTGATGAGATACTGCAAAAAAACGATGCCGATTGGAAAACAATACTGGAAGAACATTTAACACAAATCAGTTTTTTTCAGCATGAGAGGCTGGTACATCTGATTGTGACAGTAACATTTGCCATTTTAGAGATGTTATCTATCTGTATGACTTTACTGTCAGGCTACCTCGGAGAGGTCAATCCTGCACTGGGATGTCTTACGATTCTGATTCTGATACTTTTAATCCCGTATATCCGGCATTATTACATTTTGGAAAATGAAGTGCAGAAAATGTATGCACAATATGACAGAATTCTGGAGAAAATGACAAAATAAGCCACATAGAGCGCGAAAGAGAGGAACTGACATGGAACAAGAAAAAGAAAAGGGCTTCCATCCAATATACATCTTGGCCGCTTGCTATGTGGCTTCTGTATATTTATTCCCGGTTATCCCATATTGGGGAAGCAAAATAAATACTAATAAAGGATATGATTTTGGAGGCTGGTTGTTAGTACTGCCCCTGATTTTAGATATAATCAGTTTAATAGTTGTTATTTTCGGCAAAAATCTAATTGGCAGAACAAGACTTTTAAATTGTGCAATATTGATTAAGTATTCACTAATTCCCCTTTTTATGATTGGTGGGTTTTGTGTTGTGGCTGCATTGCTGCTGACATTTACGCCGGTTGTTATTATGATTTTTGCGGGACCGATGATGGCCGTAACACTTTCTGTATTAGGCTGGATTGTGATGCTTGGTTCAGTTCCGTATTCTCTTGCTTATATTATCAAATCTTATAAGCAGGGAATTCATGGTAAAGCGATATCTGTGATAGCAGGAATATTCCAGTTCTTCTTTGCGGTAGACGTAATCTCAATCATGGTGCTTGCACTCAAAGAGAAAAAATGTGCAAAAGTAACAATCGCTATAATAGTTTTACTTATTCTGGCAGTCCTGGCTGCGGGAATAGGACTTATTTGGGCAATCGCAAAGGCAGTCTTGGCATAAAAATAAAAGATATGCTAAAATGAATCATAAATTGGAAGAATACAAAGGAGGGATTACATATGGACGAAAAGAAAATTAAATTGCAGGAACAGGAAGTAGAATATAAGAAAGGATTAAAGTGGTGTACGATTCCTTATTCCAATATTAAACAGGCATATCTTCGGGTAGAAGAAGTGAATGGAAAACTTTGTTGCGGAGTGGCAAATTTTGATATGTATTTTCTGGTATTAGCAACAAAAGCAGAAGAGACAATTAAGATTGAAGCTTCTTCCAAAGAGGCAGTAAAAGAACTTTTGGATCATTTAAAAGAAAAAAATCCGGATATTGAAATCGGGTATAAGAAATAGTAGATAAAACCTTCCCCCAATATTACAACGATAGGGGAAGGTTTTTGCTTTGGAGAGAGGGATTGGTATGAAGAAAAAACTGTTTAGTTGTATTGTGGGAGGAATCATTTTGTTGCTTACAGCCTGCGGGACAACTACGGCAATTTCCGATAGTGCATCGGATATCGGAACAGAAGAAGTAATAGAAACAGAAAGTTCTTCTGAAATGCAGGTGCATTTTATTGATGTTGGACAGGGAGATGCAACGCTTATTTTATGTGATGGGCAATCGATGTTAATTGATGCCGGAGATGATTCTAAGGGAACGACAGTCTGGAACTATTTAAGAAAGCAGGGAGTGACGAAACTTGATTATCTGGTTCTTACCCACACGGATGCAGATCATATCGGCGGTGCCGATGTCATTGTGACAAAACTGGAAACAGATACGGTATTTATGGGAGACTTCCCAAAAGATAATAAGGTGTATGGCGGTCTGATAAACGCATTGGATAATAAATCGCTTACATGGTCGACTCCGAATGTGGGAAATACTTATACCTTAGGCACTGCGACATTTACAATTCTTGCACCGAATCGAAAGTATTCTGATCCCAATAACTCATCAATTGCGCTGCTTATCCAAAACGGAGAGAATAAATTCTTGTTTACCGGAGATGCAGAGGAAGAAGCCGAAATTGATATGCTGGCAAACGGTCTGGAAATGGACTGCGATGTTTTACAAGTAGGACATCATGGAAGCAGAACGTCAAGCACCTCTGATTTTCTGGATGCAGTGACTCCGGAATTTGCCATTATCAGCTGTGAAGAGGGAAATTCATACGGGCATCCGCATGCGGAGACATTAAATAAATTCAGAAGTATGGGAGTAAAGGTTTACCGTACGGATGAACAAGGCTCGATTGTAGCGGTTTCAGACGGAAAAGAAATCACATGGAATTGTGCACCTTCCGATAGCTGGCAGGCAGGGGAAAGCAAAAAGTAAAACTCTACGCAGCGTTGATTGCAGAAGCGTCAGGTATACATTAGAATGTCTTATAGGTGAAAGGAGTAAAAACCTATGGACAATACAAAAATAGGAAGTCTGATATGCAGATTGCGTAAAGAGAATAAGATGACCCAGTTAGAATTAGCAGAGCAAATGCACATCAGTGATAAAACAATTTCAAAATGGGAGCGTGGTTTAGGCTGTCCGGATATATCCCTGATATCGGAACTGTCACGGATATTTAATGTTGATTTGGAAAAGCTTCTATCCGGACAATTGGATAACAATGATGATACAGGGGGAAATATGAAGAATCTTAGATTTTATGTCTGTCCGGAATGCGGAAATTTGCTTGTGTCTATGGCGGATGCCTCAATTTCCTGCTGTGGCAGAAAATTGCAAGCTATACAGCCAAGAAAAGCAAAGGAGAACGAAAAACTTACCGTTGAAATCATCGAAAATGATTATTTCATATCAACGGAGCATGAAATGAACAGAGAACATTATATTTCTTTTGTGGCATTATTGACAGGAGATACCGTTATGATACGAAAGCAATATCCAGAATGGGGATTGCAGGTACGTATTCCGGTCTTTGCACATGGAAAGTTATTATGGTATTGTACGCAGCATGGGTTGTTTTATCAGGAAGTATAACAAAACCGATGGTTGATGAGAAATCTCACGACCATCGGTTTTTGCATTTCAATTGGTAAACATGTAATGTTACAGTTCATTCTTATTCCGCCTCATTTTTTGCAAGCAATTCTTACCAAAGTAGCGGGGAAACATTAAAACAATTATAAATCCGCCACTTATTGAAACACAACGATTGCAAAAGTAGCGGGAAAACATTAAAGCCAATATAATCCTCCACTTATTGAACGCAACGCTTGCAAAAGTAGCGGGACAACACCAAAACTGGTATAAATCCTCCATACCGTGCAAAACAGTTCACACAAAGCAACAATACTCCAGTCACAAATTCAATATTTTCAAAACTACGTGTATGGGTTTGTTGAAGAAAAGGAGAAACTATGGTATAATTCAAATGAAAAAAAGTGTTTGTAAAAAGGGGAAAATAGAGTGAAAAAAGGGATAACGCTATACAACATCATTTTTCCGATATGGCTGCTTTGGATATTGCCGGTAACATGGGTGGTTGTTCTGCTGGCTAATTTCCTGATTGATTTTAAAGAGGGGTCAAAAATACAGGATTGGTGGTATACCAATTTTACAAATCCGGTCAGTTATAATCCGTTTAGCAGTTTTTTTGCCTTTCTATGGGTAACATGCTGTATCACATTAACGGCAGTTTTGATTTATTTTTTCAATGACAGATGGTGCTTGAAAAAGGCGGGACTTGAGGACGGACAAAGGAAAGCAGTGGCATTGTCACTAGCGGCATTTACGGCACCGTATTTGTTCTATCTGCCGACAGAATTCTTCTTTTAAAAACCCACACAGGAGAAACGTTTTATGAAGAGACTTTTATTAATTACAGGTGATCTTGCTACAGGAAAATCAACATTTTCGGAAATCCTTTCGAAAAGATACGATACAATTCTTTTTAATAAGGATTCCATCAAGGAAGTATTGGGAGATACGATAGGATTTTCAAACAGAGAAGAAAATCTGAAACTGTCTGCAGCAACAACGAGACTGATGACGTTTATTTTTGCGGAGTTTGCAAAGTTAGATAAAAATTTGATTTTGGAATCGAATTTCCACAAGAGCGAACTGGAACAGATTTATGAAATTGCGGCGGCTCATCAATATCAAGTACTTGTTCTTGCTTTATATGGGGAAATTCCTGTTTTGCATAAGCGATATTTAAACAGAATACATCATGAAAACCGGCATCCGGTTCACTTGAGTGCACCGCTTGATCAATACGAAGATTTTAAAATGTATATTGAAAAAGCAAGAAATGAGAGAATTGAAGGAAATATAATCTCTGTAAATGCAAATGATTTTTCTTACCAAAACGATGAGGAATTACTGTCAAAAATTGATATGTTTATGGGAGAATAACAGATGAAAACCGACTCGCCGAAACATACTTATCGATTAATCGCATTTGACATGGACGGAACATTGCTGAATTCCGGAAAAAAGATTTCACAACATACGATAGATGCAATAGAGCAGGCGTTTGCGGTAGGAAAGGAAGTTGTCCTTTCTACCGGACGGTGTATCCCGGAACTGGAAGAGTATTTTCAGATGATTCCAAGACTGCGATATGCGGTTTGCGTAAGTGGCGCACTTGTTTATGATTATCAAAAAAGGCAGACATTATATTCCAATCCGATAACTGTTCCGACCGTGAGGCAGATTCTTGCACAAGTAAGACAGGAAGATATCATGGTTCACTTTTTGACAACAGAGTCCATTGTCGAACAAAACCATTTAAATCATATGAATGATTATCAAATGGGCGTTTATCAGCCGATGTTCCAAAAGATTACGAAGCGTGTAGAGAATATACATGCGTATTTTGAACAGAATCCGGTTCCGATTGAAAAAATCAATCTGTATCATAGGACCAGAGAGGAAAGGGAAAAAACAAGAGAGCGCCTTAAAAATCTTAATCTTGTTTTAGCAGATTCGGAAGTTTCCTCTTTGGAATGCTCTGCAAAAGGGGTAACAAAAGGAACGGGATTAAAAAAGCTGTGTGAGATCCTGGGTATCAATCTGAAGGATACAATTGCGGTAGGAGATGCAGATAACGATATTGATGTACTGAAAACAGCGGGATTATCGATAGCGATGGGAAACGCAAACGATATGGTAAAAAGCATCTGCGATGTTACAGTAAATGACTGTGATCACGATGGATGCGCACAGGCAATTAAGCAGTATCTTTTATAGGAATTTAAATGGTATTTCTTGACAGAAATATCATTTTTTCTTATAATAGTAATAAGTCCTATTATTAAAAAGGAGGATAATATGAAACAGCAGCGGAATTCAAAACAGCGTCAACTGATTTTAGATACTGTGATGTCACGATGTGATCACCCGACTGCGGATCAGATTTATCTGGATGTGCGTGCTAAAGACGATAGAATCAGCCGCGGTACGGTATACCGTAATCTGGGAGTCTTGTCAGAGAACGGTGAGATTACAAATGTTAAAGTACCTGCCGCAGATCGTTATGATTCCCGTAAGGATCTTCATTATCATCTTTTTTGCACAAAATGCGGAAAGGTTTTTGATGCTCCCTTAGCGTATCATTCGGAGTATGATGCAGAGATTGCAAAAGAAACAGGATTTGAAATCAGCAGGCATCGTATGATTTTCGAAGGAGTATGCCCGGCATGCGTAAAAGAGGACACAAATGATAAGTAACGGAGGTGTTTTATGGCAATTTACAAATGTATGGTTTGCGGTGCAATCTATGATGAAGAGAAGGAAGGAAAACCGATTTCGGAACTTGAAGGTTGTCCGGTCTGCAAAGTGCCTGTTTCAAATCTGGTGCCGCTTCCGCAAAAGAATGAGGAAGTCGTGACAAAATCATATTCCGGAAAATTAGACTATGACAGTGCAACACTTCGACACGACCCCTCCTGTCGTTATATGGAGGAGATTCATGAAATGGCCGTAACCGGAAAGTCTATAGGTGGCGCTATGAGTACAAAAATGCCGATGCCTAATTGGGATGATATCTTAATGCTCGGTGCACAGTTAAATCCACCGCCATTAAATGACAAAGAGCAGGTAGATACCACTACCGTAATTGGCAAACATGCGAAAAAACCGATGGTATTGGAGAGTCCTGTTTATATTTCTCATATGTCGTTCGGTGCTTTATCAAAAGAGGTGAAAATAGCACTGGCGAAAGGGTCTGCGATGGCAAAAACGGCAATGAGCAGCGTAGAAGGCGGCATTTTGCCGGAGGAAAAACAGGCTTCTTACAAATACATATTTGAATACATTCCCAATAAATACAGTGTAAATGATGAAAACCTGCAGTCTTCGGATGCAATTGAAATTAAGATCGGACAGGGTACCAAACCGGGAATGGGAGGTCATTTGCCGGGAGAAAAGGTGACAGCGGAAATTGCTGCTATCCGCGGGAAGAAACAGGGAGAAGATATTCAAAGTCCAAGTAAATTCCCGGAACTGAATACGAAACAGGATTTAAAAGACATGGTAGATATGCTGCGGACACGTTCCGGCGGACGTCCAATCGGAATTAAGATTGCAGCAGGAAATATTGAACGTGATTTGGAATATTGTGTATTTGCAAATCCTGATTTTATTACAATCGACGGAAGAGGTGGTGCGACAGGGTCAAGTCCGCTGTTCTTAAGAGAAGCAACTACCATTCCTACCATTTATGCATTAAGCAGAGCAAGAAAGTATCTGGATTCTGTTCATTCCGATATTTCATTGGTGATTACCGGAGGACTCCGGGTATCCGCAGATTTTGCAAAAGCATTGGCGATGGGAGCAGATGCTGTTGCAATTGCAAGTGCAGGGCTTATCGCAGCCGCTTGCCAGCAATACCGTATCTGCGGAAGCGGAAATTGTCCGGTCGGCGTGGCAACACAGGATCCGAAATTGCGCGAGAGGCTGAAGATTGATGCTGCAGCGCAGAGAGTGGCCAACTTTTTGAATGTTTCCCGTGATGAATTAATGACTTTTGCACGGGTAACGGGAAATCATTCCGTACACGATTTATCCGTTGATAATCTTGTGACAACGGATAAAGACATTGCCGAATATACCGGTATCAGACATATCGGCCAGGCAGATACAATAATCAATAATAATATAAATAAGAATAAGGAGGATAAGAAAATGAGTCAGTACAAATGTAAAGTATGTGGAGAAGTATTTACTGTAAAGGAAGGAGAAACACCGGTATGTCCGCGCTGCCGTGCAGCAGGAGATAATCTTGAGGCTGTAAGTGCAACGACAGGAAATAAGTATGCCGGAACGCAGAGCGAAAAGAATCTGCAGGCAGCTTTTGCCGGCGAATCGGGTGCCAGAAATAAATATACCTATTTTGCATCGGTAGCAAAAAAGGAAGGATTTGAGCAGATTGCGGCATTGTTCTTAAAAACAGCAGAAAATGAACGCGAACATGCAAAAATGTGGTTTAAAGAGTTAAATGGTATCGGCGATACAGCAGCAAACCTTGCTGCAGCAGCAGAAGGGGAAAACTATGAATGGACAGATATGTATGATGGTTTTGCAAAGACCGCAGAGGAAGAAGGATTCCCGGAACTTGCTGCAAAATTCCGTATGGTCGGAGCGATAGAGAAACACCATGAAGAACGCTATCGTGCATTACTGAAAAATGTTGAAACAGCATCTGTTTTTGAAAAGAGTGAAGTAAAAGTTTGGGAATGCCGCAACTGTGGTCATATCGTTGTTGGAACAAAGGCTCCGGAAATCTGCCCGGTATGCGCACATCCGCAGAGTTATTTCGAAATTAATGAAAAAAATTATTGATGATATTGCGTCGATGATGATTTACCTTGAAAGTCCTTCCCCTGAGGTGTATAATAGTTCTGGTTAGTTTCCAAAAATGGGTAATAGCAAAAAATAACACAAAGGAAGTAAAAGGCATGGGAGAAAATGTTAAAAAATCAGGGGGATGGCGTACCAATAAATGGGTTCGTGCAGCTATCCCGGCACTGCTGCTTCATTGCAGCATCGGTACTGTTTATTGTTGGTCAATTTTCAGTCAGGAAATTGCCGACTATATCGGATTTTCTAAAGGAGCAACCGAATGGGCATTCAGTTTTGCCATCTTTTTCCTGGGAATGTCGGCTGCATTCTTGGGAAATGTTGTTGAAAAGGATATACATAAATCATCATTGATTGCCAGTATCTGTTTTGCAGCAGGTATGGCAGGCACAGGTGCCTTTATCTATTACGGCGGACTTCACAAAGGAAGTGCATTGGCATTGATTGGCATCTATGTATGTTATGGCTTTATCATGGGAATCGGACTTGGAACAGGATATCTTTCTCCGGTTAAGACCCTGATGTTATGGTTCGAAGACAGAAAAGGTCTTGCAACAGGACTTGCAGTAGCAGGTTTCGGTGCAGCGAAAGCAATTGCCAGCCCGATTATGCAGTGGATGTTAGATAACCTGGGTGACGGTGGCATTTATAAAATGTTTTTAATTCTTTCGGTTGTTTACTTTATTATGATGTTTACAGGACATCTGTTATTGAAGAAACCGGAAGGATGGCATGAACCGCAGAAGAAGGAAAAAGGCCAGGGTATTCTGGATGTCTTAAAGACAAAACCGTTAACAAATTATATTGGTATCTGGTTGATGTTCTATATCAATATCACATGCGGTCTTGCACTGTTATCACAGGAAAAGATGATTGTAAAATGTGTCGGTCTTGCTGGTTCGGTTGGTATTATTTCAACAGTTTCCGCTATTTTTAATGCCGGAGGACGTTTGGGATTCTCAGCATGGGCAGATACCATGAAAGATCGAAATACAATTTATAAATTAATTTTTGTACTTTCTATCGTTTTAACAGGAGCAGTTATCCTGACAAACGGTATTAAGAACGGAAATGGAAATATTGGTCTGATTATCCTCGTTCTGGCATTGATATTTACTGTTAATGCAGGTTACGGTGGTGGATTCTCAAATGTACCGACACTGCTTTCCGATCATTATGGAATGGGAAGTATCAGTGCAATTCACGGGATTACATTGTCAGCATGGGCATTTGCGGGACTTACCGGAAACCAGATGGCAACTTGGATAGTAAATCATTTTGGCGAAACTGTTCAGATTGGCGGATATGATGTCAACCCGGTTGGATATCAGTGCGTACTGTATGCGACGATTATACTTTATATCATAGCGCTTGTACTATGTATGGTACTGGTTCGACCAACTGAGAAAGCGTTGGAAGCAAAAGCAGCAAAGAAAGCTGCAAAATAGTGATACAGGAGATAAAAACGGTTCACCGGATGGTGAACCGTTTTGTGAGTGTGATAGAATAGTATCAGATTCAAAACTATGAATAGGAATTACAAAGGAGATAACCATGAAAACGAAAATTTTTATTGATGGAAGTGAAGGGACAACGGGGCTGCGGATACATGAACGTTTTGCCGGAAGGGATGATGTAGAACTGTTAATGATATCTCCGGAGTTACGAAAGGATGTAAATGAGAGAAAAAGACTGATTAATGAATCGGATATTACATTCTTATGTTTACCGGATTCGGCAGCAATCGAATCGGTGAGTCTTGTGGAAAATGATCATGTAAGAATCATAGATACTTCAACAGCGCATCGTACGCAGGAGGGCTGGGCATATGGATTTGCAGAACTTTCTCCGGCACACAGACAGGCAATTCAAACCGGAAAAAGGATTGCGGTACCGGGGTGCCATGCCACCGGATTTATTTCATTGATTTATCCGCTTGTGGCAGGTAAGATTATGGCACCGGACTATCCGGTAAGTGCCTTTTCTTTAACCGGATATAGCGGAGGCGGGAAGAAGAGAATCGCAGAATATGAAGAAGAGAATCGCTCTCCTTATCTGGATGCACCGATGGAGTATGCACTCGGACAACAACATAAGCATTTAAGGGAGATGAAAGCGATTACAGGACTTACAAGGACGCCGCTTTTTTCACCGATTATAGCAGACTACTATAGCGGAATGCTTTTAACGGTTATGGTTCATACAGACCTCTTAAGCGGTACATGGACGTTGGAAAGTCTTCATAATTATCTGACAGATTACTATAAAGGAGAACAGTTTATTCGTGTAATGCCGCTTGGAGCGGAGGCGGACGAAAATAATCTCTTGGGAAGTAATGTACGTTCCGGTTGGGACGGACTGGAAATCTTTGTAACAGGAAACGATGAACGCATCCAATTGTCTGCAAGATTTGACAATCTTGGCAAAGGTGCATCAGGAGCAGCCATCCAATGCCTGAATATTATGCTTGGATGCGAGGAAGAAAGGGGATTAAATCTATGATTAAGCATATTTGTATGTTTAAAATGAAAGAATTTGCAGAAGGAAAAAGCGGTTATGAAAATGCACTGGAAGCAGCCGCACGCCTTGACGGCTTTGAAGAGAAAATTCCTTCTTTAAAAAAGATTGAGGTAAAACTAAATTCTAAAGAAGCTCCGGAAAGCAACTATGAACTTGTGCTAATTTGTGATTTTGATGATATTGCAGGATTAAACGAATACCAGAGTAATCCGCTTCATGTTGAATTCGGAAAAATGCTTTCCAAAGTAAGAGAATCCAGAGCATGTATCGACTATGAATACGAATAAAAAGGGATGAAGGATAAGATATGAACAGAAATGAAACAGATGAACTGGGAACGAAAAGTATCGGAAAATTATTATTCGGATTAGCGGTACCGTCCATAGCGGCACAGATTATTAATCTTTTGTATAATATTGTGGACAGAATGTATATCGGGCATATGGGGGAAGAAGGGAAACTGGCATTGACCGGAGTCGGTATCTGCCTTCCCCTGATACTGGTTATATCGGCCTTTGCGGCTTTGGCAGGAATGGGATGCGCACCTCGTGCATCCATTTTTTTAGGAAAGGGAGAAAAGGAGAACGCAGAAAAGACACTGGGAAATTCTTTTTCCATGCTTTTGCTTATTTCCCTCACCCTGACAGTTCTCTTTCAGCTGTTTGCGAAACCCTTGCTGCTTGCATTTGGAGGAAGTGAAAACACAATCTCTTATGCCGTAGACTATATGCGCATTTACAGTCTCGGGACAGTCTTTGTCCAGATGACATTGGGACTGAATGCATTTATTACGGCACAGGGCTTTTCAAAAACCAGTATGTATACGGTACTAATCGGAGCAGTATGTAATATTATTTTAGACCCGATTTTTATTTTCGGATTGCATATGGGAGTATCGGGTGCTGCTTTGGCAACAATTATTTCCCAGGCAGTATCTATGGTCTGGATTTTGAGATTTCTAACAGGAAAAAAGACAACTTTGAATTTGAAACTAAAAAACATGAAACCGGAGCCGTCTATTATTTTGCCGGGAATGGCACTTGGACTTTCACCGTTTATTATGCAGGCAACGGAAAGTGCAATCAGTATCTGTTTTAATTCCTCTTTATACCGATACGGAGGCGATCTGGCAGTCGGTGCGATGACCATTCTGATCAGTATTATGCAGTTTTCATTTATGCCGTTGCAGGGTCTGACACAGGGAGCACAGCCAATTATCAGCTATAACTTTGGTGCCCGTAATAAAGAGCGAGTTAAAAAGACATTTGCGTTGCTGTTAACTTCCTGTCTGATTTACTCAACAGTCTTGTGGGCAACCGTCCAACTTTTTCCGGAAATGTATATCAGGATTTTTAATAACGACCCGGAACTGGTGGCGTATACCTGCCGTGCGATTAAAATTTATATGGCAGTTGCCTGTGTGTTTGGGGCACAGGTTGCTTGTCAACAGACTTTTATTGCGATTGGAAATGCGAAAAGTTCACTG
>JAQXIR010000093.1 GCA_029007885.1 Lachnospiraceae bacterium
AAACGTTCAAAAATATGTTCATACGATTCTTGCGGTATTCCGATTCCCGAGTCTGCCACTTCCACGGTAAAAAACTGATGGTCTGCATCCAGGGTTACTTTAACCCATCCGTGCTCATGATTATACTTAATTGCATTTTCAACAAGATTGGTAAGTGCCAATGTAATTTTCACTTCATCAATTTCTGCACTGACAGCCCGCTTGCTTTCAAAAACAACTTCAATATCCCGTTTCCGTGCAAGTGGCCGCAAACGTTTTAACGTCAGTTCGATCATCTCATTAATGGAAACGGAAGAAATATTTAACTCAGAATTGGTCTTGTCCAGTTTTACGAGTGTCAAAAGGTCATTGATGATGTTATTCTCACGATCAATTTCTGCTGCAATATCCTGCATAAATTCCCGATACAGTTCGTTAGGCACTTCCTCCTGCATTAAAAGAGAGTCTGCCAACACTTTCATTGAGGCAAGCGGCGTCTTTAGTTCATGCGAGACATTCGAAACAAATTCCTGTCTCGATTCGTCTAAAATTCTCATTCTTGTAAGCACCTGATTAAAGGCATCCACAATATGTTCCGTCTCTTCATAATCCGGCACCGAAAGAACCTGGTCGGTATAGCCTTCCTTTACTTCGTTGATAGCTTTTGTCACCTTATCAAACGGGTGCATCAATATCTTGGAAATCAAAACCGCCAGTGCAAAAATACCGATTACAATAATAATGTCAATAAGAAGTGCTTTTCTGCTTAAAATACTTAATGTCATGGAAATCGTATCCGTTGACACACTGGTTAACATAACACCTTTTACAACCGTTGTTTCTTCTTCGCCATCCTGCATCGTTACATTTTCCGTGATGGGAATGGTCATCTCAATAAATCCGTTTACCGGATCGTAATTTGAAGTTGTCTCTCCTTTAAAACAGCGGATAACTTCTTCGGAAATAACCGTCTTCCCGGTACTGATTTCGTATGTATCTTTTACGACATTGAAATTGCTGTTGATAATGAGCACACGCCCATCATATAGATTCGACAACTGATCCAGTTCCGCATTGATAACTTCCGAAGATGTGTCCTGCAGATAATTATAGGTAATCAGATGATTGGCTATAATTTTAAACTGATTTTGAACTTCACTGATTTTTACACTAATCGCACGGTTTTCATAATTCTGAAGAATTCCGGTTCGCACGGCGATACTCGGTACAATACCGATTACAAGCATCAGCAAAAAAACTCTGGAACGAAAACTTCTGAAAATACGTAGCCGTTTTATTCTTTCAACCACTTTTTTGATCATGTTTCTTAACCTTTATAGTAGTATCCAACGCCCCATTTTGTATGAACATATTTCGGTTCGCTCGGATTTTTCTCAATCTTTTCCCGCAGTCTTCTGATATGTACGTCCACAGTACGAACATCTCCCGGATAGTCGTTTCCCCAGATGAGTTTTAAAAGATTTTCCCTGCTGTAAACCTTATTCGGATTTGTCACCAAAAGTTCCAACACATCAAATTCTTTTGCTGTCAGATTGATTTCCTTTTCCTCTATGTAAACTCTTCTGCCGTCACAATCCAGTTTCATGTCACCCACTTCGATAATTCCGGAAGACTCTTTATCTTCCTGCTTCCCGGTACGGCGCATGATGGCTTTGATTCTCGCTTTCACTTCCAGAATATTGAATGGTTTCGTAATATAATCATCGGCACCATATTCCAGACCGAGAATTTTATCCATGTCTTCTCCTTTTGCAGTAAGCATAATTATCGGAACGCCGGAAAACTCCCGAATTTGCTGGCACACCTCAAACCCTGTCAATTTTGGCAGCATTACATCCAGTAAAATCATATCGTATGTGTTTTCTTTTGCAAGGGCAAGGGCTTCCTCACCATCGTAAGCACAGGTGACTTCCATTCCATCCTGTTCCAAACTAAATCTGATTCCTTTTACAATCAGTTTCTCATCATCTACTACCAAAACTTTCTTTCCCATGTTATCTTCCCCATATTAACCAATTATCCGTCTACTGTAATCTGATCTTTTAACTTTTCAAAACTTCCCTCTTTGATTCCTTCCACTTTCATGATATCCTCAATCGTCCGGAAATTTCCGTTTTTCTCACGATATGCCACGATACTTTTAGCACGTGTCTGTCCGATGCCGGTAATCGTACATAGTAGTGCTACATCTGCCGTATTGATATTAACCTTACCGGCTTCTGCCGATTGCACGCCATCCTGCTCCTGTCCCTTAAGGCTCTCCGCCTCCTGTATTGACGGAATAAAGACCTTGCTTCCGTCTGTTACCAACATAGCAAGATTTTGAAAATCCTTCGCTGCGTCCTCAGTAAATCCACCGGCTGCCGTAACTGCATCATGTAATCGGCTGCCGGAAGGCAAAACATACACGCCCGCATTTTTTACAGCGCCACAGACATGTACCGTAAGTTCCTGTTCTTGCGATTCTGCCTCACTGTAGACAGTTTCCGAATCTGTTTCCAAAGAATAATTCTCCTCAAAAACAATCTCCTGCTTTCCCATACAAGCAGTCAAAAACAGTATCTGTAATACTGCTGCTATTATAATCCATCTTATTTGTTTATTCATCATTATCTCCTTTGCAACTTCTTCGCAAAGGGTCCCGTATAACGACTTAGATTTATTGTAAGATAGATTTTAGTCCTTTACAAGCAGTTTTTATGATTTGGATTTAAATAAAATAATACCGGCAATAGCCACTGCCATGCCAAGTACTTTTTTCCATTCAAGCGGCTGCTTTGTAACTCCGAACAATCCAAACAGTTCAATCAGATATGCAATCAGAAGCTGCGCAATAACAATAATCATAACTGCTTTTGCCGGACCCAGCAATTCCATACTTTTGATAACCGTATAAGTAATCACGGCTCCGATTGCACCACCAAGTAGCATATATTTCGGTTCCACTTTACCGATTGTAGCAAAAGAAGTTTTGTCCGTAATGTACCACGCTGCCAGACACACAAGTAATGCCGTAAACTGCACGAATGCGTTTGCCACCCAGATACTGCTGTCTTTTGTGACCTGTGTATTAAACACGCCCTGAATACTCATGCACGCACCGGAAAGTATTGCAATCAATAATCCAATCATTCTGCCGCTCCTTCAAAGTAATTTGCTCATTTATAATAAATTTACCCGCTTTTCTTCCTTTTTATACCTTTGAAGTCAAGTGATTACAAAATAGTTTAAATGGGATGCGGTGCAAAAAAGGATGCCTGCCCGGCATCCTTTTAAAGTCTATTCCTCTTCCTGCATAGCGGCTTCACGCTCTGCTTCTTCATCCAGATATTCTAT
>JAQXIR010000094.1 GCA_029007885.1 Lachnospiraceae bacterium
AATGCATTTTTAAATATTGATAATAAAAAAATGAGCAAATCGGCAGGCAATTTCTTTACGGTAAGAGATATTTCCGAAAAGTACGATTTACAGGTACTGCGTTTCTTTATGCTGTCAGCACATTACAGAAGTCCGTTGAATTTCAGTGCAGATTTGATGGAAGCAGCTAAAAACGGACTTGAAAGAATCCGTACATGCGAAGAAAAACTGGAAGACCTGTTAAAAGCAAAGACAGTTAATGACACAATGAGTGAGAAAGAACAGGAACTTGCAAAAGAAGCAGATGCATTTACGGCACGCTTTGATGAAGCAATGGATGATGACTTTAATACGGCAGATGCGATTTCTGTTATTTTTGAATTAGTAAAATTTATCAATACAAATGCATCTTCCGAAAACAGTGCAGCATTTATTAAGACGATACAGGAACAGCTTTTGATGCTCTCCGATATTTGCGGACTCATTCTTACCAAAAAGGAAGAAATTTTGGACGAAGATATCGAAGCATTAATTCAGGAAAGACAGAATGCAAGAAAAGAAAAAAACTTTAAGCGTGCAGATGAAATCCGTGATGAACTGCAAAACAGAGGGATTCTTCTTGAGGATACACGTGAGGGTGTAAAATGGAAGAGAATGTAACCTTACTGCAAAAACTGAAGAAAGAATTTGTATGTGCAGAGGTGGATATCAGAACATATTCACCTCTGACGCTTGCGTTTATCGGTGATTGTATTTTTGATTTGATTATCAGAACGGTTGTCGTAGAGCGGGGAAATCGGGCTCCCGAGACCTTGCATAAAGAAAAGAGCCGGGTGGTAAAAGCGGCAACACAGGCACAGATGGCAGAACTACTTTTCGATGAGCTGTCGCCGGAGGAACAGGATATTTATAGACGGGGCAGAAATGCGAAATCCTATACAAGTGCTAAAAATGCAAGCATTACCGATTATCGAAAAGCGACAGGATTGGAAGCCTTGTTCGGATATTTGTATCTGACTGACTGCGAAGACAGGGTGATACAATTGGTAAAAAGCGGACTTGATAAAATGGAAATCACATTATAGAATGGAAACGACCTTTGGAAGATATTTGGAAATGAAAAGGGGCAGGTATGGAAAAACAAGTGGTTAATGAATTCACGGTGGAAGGAAGAAATGCGGTAATAGAAGCATTTCGTTCCGGAAAACCAATCGATAAAATTTATATTTTGGATGGCTGTCAGGACGGTCCTGTTATGACAATCAAACGTGAGGCAAAAAAACATGATACCTTGATTAAATATGTGACAAAGGAACGCCTTGACCAGATGTCGGAAACAGGAAAACACCAAGGGGTTATTGCCTATGCGGCGGCATATGAATATGCTCAGGTGGAAGATATCCTGCTGAATGCCAAAGAAAAAGGAGAAGATCCTTTTATATTTTTATTAGACAATATCGAAGACCCGCATAATCTTGGTGCAATCATACGAACAGCAAATCTGGCGGGAGCACATGGCGTCATTATTCCGAAAAACCGCGCGGTCGGTCTTACCGCCACAGTGGCAAGAACTTCCGCCGGAGCATTGAACTATACACCTGTTGCCAAAGTAACCAATCTGTCCCAAACGATTGAAGAATTAAAAAAACAGGGACTTTGGTTTGTGTGTGCCGATATGGGTGGGGAAACCATGTATCGGCTGAATTTGAAAGGACCAATCGGGCTTGTAATCGGCAATGAAGGAGAAGGCGTAAGCCGTCTGGTAAAGGAAAAATGTGATTTTACCGCAGCGATACCGATGAAGGGAGATATCGATTCCCTGAATGCATCCGTTGCGGCCGGTGTACTGGCTTACGAAATTGTAAGGCAGAGACTTTCATAGTGG
The DNA here is from genome assembly GCA_029007885.1 of Lachnospiraceae bacterium. GTDB lineage: Bacteria > Bacillota > Clostridia > Lachnospirales > Lachnospiraceae > RGIG8767. The sequence continues at coordinate 1,865 of JAQXIR010000094.1, forward strand.
GAGAAATCATGCAGGATAACAGATATGAGAAGGAAACGGATGAGGTTTTAATCGGTCGTCTTCGTGACGGAGAAACCGCCATCACGGATTACATTATGAATAAGTATAAAAACCTGGTAAAAAGTAAGGCAAAATCCATGTATATTCTGGGAGCGGATACGGAAGATCTGATTCAGGAAGGAATGATTGGGCTGTTTAAAGCAATCCGGGATTATGACAGCGGAAGGGATGCGAGTTTTTATACATTTGCAGATCTTTGCATATCCAGACAGATGTATACTGCGGTACAAGCCTCAAACAGACAGAAACATATGCCACTAAACACATATGTTTCCATTTATTCAAACGGGGATACGGAAAAAGATGGGGATGGACAGGAAAATGATTTGCTAAATAAAATTTCCATAAACTTTATAAACAATCCTGAAGAGGTATTGATAGACAAAGAAAATGTGCTATCATTAGAAAAAAAGATTGAGGAAGAGTTGAGCACTTTTGAAAAACAGGTCCTTGATTTGTATCTGACAGGAATGAGTTACAGTCAGATTGCAAGAGTACTCGGAAGAGATGAAAAATCAACCGATAACGCATTGCAACGGATTAAATCTAAAATTAAGAAGGCAATCGCAAAATAGATTGCTTTTTTTTGTGAAGTTTTCCGACCGGCGGGACGGAAAATATACAAAACAGGAAAGATAAGAGGATAAAAAGATGATTTCAAAATTCAGTGTCAAGAAATCATACACCGTTTTGGTTGCAGTTGTCATGGTTATTGTTCTGGGAGTAGTTTCGTTTACCAAAATGAGTACGGATTTACTGCCCAATATTAACCTGCCCTATGTTGTTGTAATGACGACTTATGTCGGTGCCAGCCCGGAAACAGTGGAAACCGTAGTTACAAAACCGGTAGAATCATCGATGGCAACCGTAAGTAATATCGAGAATATAACATCAGTATCGAATGAAAACTATTCGATGGTTGTTCTGGAGTTTTCCCAGAATGCAAATATGGATTCCGTATCACTGGAGATTCGGGAAAAACTTGATCAGATTAAAGGATACTGGGATGATTCGGTTGGAAATCCGCTTATCATGAAATTAAATCCTGATATGATGCCGGTTATGATTGCGGCAGTAGGAGAAGAAGGATGCACAAATGCACAAATCAGTGAACTTACAGAACAGACGATTATCCCCAGACTGGAAAGTATCGAAGGCGTTGCTTCAGCAAGTGCTACCGGGCTGATTGAAGAAAGTGTGCAGGTTGTCATCCGTCAGGATAAAATAGATGCGATTAATGAACAGGTCTTCGGTTCTATTGATGAACAGTTAGCAGATGCTCAGAAAGAAATCAATGACGGCAGAAAAGAAATTGCAGACGGAGAGGCAGAAATTGCTGACAACATCAAAGACTTAGAAGAAGCAAAACAGAAGATAGAAGACGGCAAAAAGGAGATTTCAGATAAAGAAAATGAACTTGAAAATGGTGAACAGGAACTTGCCGAAAAGAAAGAAGACACTGAAAAACAGATTTCAGAGGGCATGACAAAATTAATTGATGCCAAGAGCAAAATTGCTTCCAATATTGCGACACTGAACCTGACTTTGAAACAGATGAAGACGCAGATGGATGCTGCCGGACTTGATGTGTCAAAGAAAGCCACAATGGAACAGGCAAAGCAGATGTGTGATCAGTATGCCGCAAAGGAAACTTATGACATGACAGATTACGCAGTGATTGCAAGTCTGCTGGGAAAAGATATTACAGAAGTAAGTTCCATGGGAGATACAGAAATTCGTGGTGCTTTATCATCGATGTCTGCTTCTCTCCAAACAGGAATCGATACGATTAATCAATATGAAGAACTGCAAAAGACGGTATCGGATCTGACTGCGAAGGAAGCAGAAATTGATAAAAAGATAGAGGAACTGACAAAAGGTCAGATTGAAGCAGCTGCGGGCTTCGGAAGTGCCGACGCAACGCTTACATTTGGAAAGACACAGCTGGAAAGTGCGAAAACTCAATTGGAAACTTCGCAGGACCAATTGGAATCCGGACAGAAACAAATTGATGCGGCAAAAGAGCAGATGGAAGATGCCAAAAAGCAACTGGATGATGCACAGGAGCAACTTGCCGACTCTAAGGAGCAGGCATATAACAGTGCTGATATGAACGGCATTCTGACAGTGGAAAATGTAAAAGCATTGCTCAGTGCTCAGAACTTTTCCATGCCGGCAGGATATGTAACAGAAGAAGGTGTGGAATATCTTGTCAGAGTCGGAGACAAACCGGACGATGTCGAAACGTTAAAATCGATGCCAATCATGAATGTTAACATGGACGGAGTCGATGTCATTATGTTGGGCGATGTTGCAGATGTATTTATGACAGATAATTCCGGGGACATTTATACGAATGTAAACGGAGCACCGGGAGTTCTTTTGCAAATCCAGAAGCAGACCGGCTATTCGACAGGTGATGTTTCTAAAAAGATTAATAAAGAATTTGAAGAGATGCAGGAGGAAGATGAAAATCTGATACTACTTTCCTTAATGGATCAGGGAATTTATATTGACCTTGTTATGAATTCCATTTTGAGTAATATCCTGCAAGGTGCAGTACTTGCTGTTCTGATTCTGATTCTCTTTTTGAAAGATTTGAGGCCTACAGTGGTTATCGCAGTGTCAATTCCCATCAGCCTTGTTACGGCAATCGTATGCATGTACTTTTCGGGGATTACTTTAAATATCATTTCCTTATCGGGTCTGGCACTCGGTATCGGAATGCTGGTAGATAATTCGATTGTTGTCATTGAAAATATATATCGTCTTAGAAATGAAGGTGTACCCATGAAAGAAGCTGCTATAAGAGGTGCGTCGGAAGTGGGTAGTGCGATTATTGCGTCTACACTGACAACCATCTGTGTATTTGCCCCGATTGTATTTACAGAAGGTATTACAAGACAGTTGTTTGTGGATATGGGACTTACGATTGCCTTCTCTTTGGTGGCATCATTGCTTGTCGCACTTACGGTTGTGCCGGCAATGGCATCCAAAACACTGACTAAAATAAAGCCGGTAAAAGAAAACGGATTATATCGGAAAATGGTTGCCGGATATGAAAAACTGCTTCGTCTGGCACTGCGGTTTAAACCGGTAGTATTAATTGGAGTAATTGCTCTGTTTGTAATAAGTGCAGTCCTTTCTGTAAGCAGGGGAACCGCTTTTATGCCACAGATGGATTCTACGCAGATTTCTGTTTCGATAGAAACACCAAACGGAACACCGCTTGGGGATACTGCGGCAATTTCGGATGAAGTGGTAGAAAGAATCCGGGCAATAGAAGAAGTGGAAGATGTCGGTGCGATGGCAGGACTTTCCAGTATGGAAATGCTTACCGGTGCAGGAAGCGGGGATACAAACAGTATCAGCATGTATGTAACCTTAAAAGAGGAAAAAGAACATACAGCAGAAGAAATCGGCAGAATGATTGCAGAAGCCACAACAGATATTGAGAATGCGGAAATTACGGTTAACACGGACTCAATGGATATGAGTGCACTTGGAGGAAGTGGAATCACCATTCAGGTACGGGGAAGAGATTTGGATACCATTCAGAAGATTGCAAGTGATGTGGCTGATATTGTAAGCGGAGTGGAAGGAACAGCGGAAGTATCGGACGGTATGACGGAAACAACAGGAGAACTCCGTATAAAGATAGACCGTGATAAAGCAATGGATTACGGATTGACGGTTGCGCAGGTATTTTCACAAATCAACGCCAAAGTACAATCGGCACAAAGTTCCTCAGAACTTACTACAGATACAAAGGATTATGATATTTATGTAATCAATCAGGCAGATGATTCGATGACAAGAGATGATATCCGCAATATGACAATCGAATACACGGATAAAGATAAAATGAAACAAAAGGTGGCACTCTCAGAAATAGCCACATTTGAAGAAAAAGAAGGAATGACTTCCATTAACAGAGAAGACCAGACGCGCTATGTTGCTGTGTCTGCGGCGATAGCAGACGGCTATAATGTCGGCTTTGTGGCAGATGATGTAAATAAGGCATTAAAGAATTATGAGGTTCCCAAAGGCTATTCACTTGTGTTCTCGGGAGAAAACGAGACAATTAATGATGCGATGAAACAGGTAATTTTGATGTTAGTTCTGGCATTGATTTTAATGTTTTTGATTATGGTTGCCCAGTTCCAGTCTCTTTTATCGCCATTTATTATTATGTTTACAATTCCTCTGGCATTTACGGGTGGTTTCTTAGGCCTTTATGTAACCGGCAGTGAAGTCAGTGTCATTGCACTGATTGGTTTTGTAATGCTTTCCGGTATTATTGTAAATAATGGTATCGTTTTGGTAGATTATATTAATCAGTTACGGGCAGGCGGTATGGAAAAGAAGGAAGCGATTCTGGAAGCGGGCAGAACGAGACTGCGTCCGGTACTGATGACGGCACTGACTACGATTCTGGCATTGTCCACTATGGTATTTAGCAGAGAAATGGGAGCAGACATGGCAAGACCGATGGCAATTGTTACGACAGGAGGACTGGTATACGGTACATTGCTAACGTTGTTCGTAGTACCGTGCATTTACGATATTTTTAACAGGGAAAAGAAAAAGAAGAGGGAAGACGGCTATGAGGGAGAGTAAAAATGAAAAGGTAGCGGTCATTTACGAGGCGGTTTTGGAGCTGTTGGAAGAAGGAGTGGATTTATCGGAACTGAAGGTTGCAGATATCGCCGCCAGAGCAGGAATCGGAAAGGGTACCGTCTATGATTATTTTGACAGCAAAGAAGAAATTTTGGGAAAAGCCCTTCTGCATCATTCTTCAGTGATTATCAGCCATCTGATTAAGCGCCTTGAAATGCGACAGACTTTTCGGGAGAAAGTTTTTTGCTGCCTTGATGAATTGGAAAACCGTACCAAGGAACGCATTTGTATCACAAAATATGTACGGATGCTCCAAGAACAGGGGACATGGAAAGAATGCTTCTTGAAATATGTAAAAAGGGAAGAAATTGATAAAGCGGACCCAATGCGTGTGATTGAGTATTTGTTGGAAAGTGCTCAAAAAGAGAAAATTATCACTGCACAATGTCCAATGTCTTATCAAAAAATCATGATGCTTTCCAAACTGTTTGCATTTATCTTGTATGTAAATAAGAAAGATAAGATTCCAGATTGCGATATGCAAGAGATGAAACAATATTTTTATGAAGGCATATGTAAAGAACTGGCGTAAACTACGCCGGTTGTTTTCCCGTAGAATTTTTTTGCATTCGGGTTCATATTGGTTATACATCATAAATCTCCTTTTTC
>JAQXIR010000095.1 GCA_029007885.1 Lachnospiraceae bacterium
CTAATACCAACATAATAAATATTTAGACATATTCATAATTCCAGATATCATTTTTCAAAAAGGGATTGAGGCGTCAATAGGATAACTGGTCAATAAATAGGTCGCGTTCGTCGTCTTGTTTCATGGAGGTGGGTATGTAAGTTTTTCCGGGGACTTTACTTGTAGATTTTTTGTGTGTTTGCTTTTTAAAATTCATCTAGCATCATCCTTTCTATAATTAGTATTGTAAAGGGAAAGTGTGAATACAATGTGGAAATTTCTTGAAAGAATTCTAACCTTTATAAAGATATTCTAAAGTCAGGATAAAAATGTTATACTATAGAAAATTGTAAATTCTGTTTTTCAATATCCTGTTTTAAAAATTCCCCTTAAGGCACGCTTTTGCTCCGTGAAAAACGTAACAGTACTAAGGCTTTTTCTTCGTGACACTTGAAAAATCCAAGTACTGACGTTTTTCAAGGGCCTTTGCAGGGAACCTTTAAAACAGGACATAAAAAAACAGATTTCAGAATGTTTTTACCGAGAATGGATTTGGGAAAGGGTAGCATGGAAATAAGATTACCGGAAAAAGTGCAGTACATTATCACGCAGCTTGAAAATGCCGGATACGAAGGATATGCGGTAGGAGGCTGTGTCAGGGACAGCATTTTACAAAAAGAGCCGGATGACTGGGATATTACAACAAGCGCTACACCGTTACAGACAAAAGCGGTTTTTGAAAGAACCGTTGATACCGGAATGAAACACGGAACCGTTACGGTATTGCTTGGAAAAGAAGGATTTGAGGTAACGACATACCGCATTGACGGTGAGTATGAGGACAGCAGGCATCCGAAGGAAGTTATTTTTACTGCCAATTTAATAGAAGACTTAAAACGCAGAGACTTTACAATTAATGCAATGGCATATAATCCGAAGAGCGGCATCATTGATGCATTTGACGGGATAAAGGATTTAAAAGACCACGTAATCCGCTGTGTCGGAGAACCACAGGAACGCTTTGGGGAAGATGCCCTGCGTATCATGCGTGCGGTCAGATTTTCGGCACAACTTGGATTTTCGATTGAGGAACAGACAGAACAAGCAGCGCATATACTTGCTCCCACTTTAAAAAATATCAGTGCGGAACGAATTTGTACGGAACTTGTAAAATTACTGATATCCGACCATCCGGATTATCTTCGAACGGCATTTAAGATGGGCATTACAGCAGTTATTTTACCGGAATTTGACAGGATTATGGAGACTACGCAGAATAATCCGCATCATTGCTACAATGTGGGAGAACATACCCTGCACGCATTAAACCATGTGAAGCCGGATAAAGTTCTGCGCCTTGCGATGCTATTTCACGATTTCGGGAAACCACAGACAAAATCAACCGATGAAAAAGGGATTGATCATTTCTATGGACATGCTGAGGTTTCGGCGCATCTATCTTCCGACATCATGCACCGCCTGAAATTTGATAACGATACCATAAAGAAAGTTGTTAAACTTGTAAAATACCATGACTTAAAAATAGAACAGGAACCGGCTGCCGTACGTCGTGCAATTGTAACAGTGGGAGAAGATATTTTCCCGTATCTGTTACAAATTAAACAAGGTGATTTTCTGGCGCAGAGTACCTATAAAAGGAAGGAAAAGGAAGAAGAACTGCAGATTCTTACCGAAATTTATGAAAAGATTTTACGCAATAAAGACTGTATTTCCTTAAAGACACTGGCAGTGACGGGAACGGATTTAGTGGAATGGGGAATGAAACCGGGAAAAGAAATCGGAGAGACGTTGGGCAGACTGTTTGACATTGTTTTACAGGACCCTTCCAAGAATACAAAAGAATATTTACTTTCGAGGATTCATTAAAAATATCATACTTTGTCATTTATATTCATAAGATAGGTTAGAAACCCGCCAATCAAAGGAGTATGTAATATGAATGATAGAGCAGCCGCCATCCTTGACAATTATGAAATGCAGATTCTTCGAACCTGGAAAGGCAGAGGCGCGATTCTCTGTGAGACTGATCAGGGAATCAGAATTTTAAAAGAATATCGCGGCGGTGCAGAACGTCTGGAACGATTAAACAGGCTCCTTAATCAGATAAAAGAGAATGGATTTTCTTATGTGGAGGAAATTATACCCAATAAAGAAGGAGATTTATTCTGTATCGATGCTGACAGGGTTATGTATATCGTAAAAAGTTATTATGATGCCAGAGAGTGTAATATACGTGATGAAGAAGAATGCATAAATGCAGTTGCTCAACTTGCAAAACTGCATAAGGCAATGGTTCTGCCGGAACTTGTAAAAGAATTAAACATTATGGAATTACCGGTTTTACGCGAATTTGAAAAACGCAACCGTGAACTTCATAAAATCAGAAGATTTTTAAAGCAGAAAAGTCAAAAGACGGACTTCGAAATTTTCCTGACAAAACAGTATGATTATTTTTATGACAGAGCAGTAGATACGCAGGAAAGTCTTGAAAAAGAAGACACAAAGGAATGGCTTGCGCAGATTTTGAAAGAGGGAACATTCTGCCACGGCGATTTTCAATATCATAATATTCTGGTAACAGACAACCGGTATCAATTGATTAACTTTGAAAAATATTCATCGGATAATCCGATAAAAGATTTGTATCTGTTTATGCGGAAACTGCTTGAAAAGAACAATTGGGATATGAAATTGGGCAATGATTTGCTGGAAGCATACGGGAAAGAAAGAGAATTGTCACAAGAAGACATCTGCGAACTGGGATATCGTTTCTGCTACCCGGAAAAATTCTGGAAGATAGCAAACTTTTATTATAATAGTCCGAAATCATGGATTTCTTATAAAAATCGGGAGAAACTGGAGAAACTGCTGCTTCAGGAAGAAGCAAAGGAACTGTTTATTGAAAGAATACTGAAACAGTAAAAGGAATATACAATGAAGAGAAAAACAAAAGTAATGTGCCTGATGATTCTTTTTGGGATTCTTTTAATGGGATGCCAAAAAGAGGTGGAGGAAGAACTTACAACTGCAGAACAGACAAGTGGATTTGTTCCGGCGAAAGCGGGAACGTATGACAGCGCCGATACGGCAGTTGTTTTTGCGAAAGATACCGTCGATAAAACCATTACCTTCTTTAATCTTGTCAAAGAACGTTACTATACGCTTGCGTATGACGGAACAAGTAAACTGTCCGATAAGTATGGCACTTCTATTTCCATGAAACAGGTACAGGAAGGTGACATTGTCGATATTACTTTTTTAAAATCAAAGAAAAAGTTAAACTCCCTTCAGATGTCAGCTGATGCATGGAAAATAGATGATGTTTCCCGCTTTGAGATTAAAGAAAGACAAAAAGAAATGAAGATTGCCGGAGATGTTTACAATTTTACGGAGAATATTCAGATATTTTCGAATAACAGAGAAGCACAGATTATGGATATTAATCGGAGCGATCTTTTGAATGTGCAGGGAATCGGACATACTGTGTATAGTATCTGTGTTGATAAGGGACACGGATATCTGCGTCTGAAAAATGATGAATATTTTCTGGACGGGTGGATAGAGGTTGGACAGGCACTCATTCAGAAAATATCTGAAGATATGTTGTTGGTTGTTCCGGAGGGAACCTATGAGGTGCTGGTTTCTGCAAACGGAATATCGGGAAGTAAAAAAGTTACGATAGAGCGTGATAAGGAAACGGAACTGGATATTGGTGATTTAAAAGGAGAAGAAGTCACAAAATACGGGAATCTTATTTTTTCTCTCTCTCCGGATTTTACAACATTGTATCTTGACGGAGAAGAAGTTGATACGAGTGCACCGGTTCAGGCAGAGTATGGAATTCACCAGATGATTGCAAAAGCGGACGGCTATCAGACAATCACACAGTACATCCGGGTAGGGCAGGAAAATGCAACCATTCAAGTGACATTGGAAAAAGAGAGTGAAAAATCATCGGAGAGCAGCAACAATTCCGTTTCCTCCAACAGTACAACCGTTTCCTCCAATGATCCGGTTTCCACGTCCGGTTACAAGGTGACCATTGATGCACCGAGCGGAGTAGAGGTATATGTGGATGGAAAGTATGTCGGTATTTCTCCGATCAGTTTTACAAAAGTGGAAGGTGTTCATGTCGTAACATTACGGAAAACAGGATATGCAACAAGAAGTTATACGATTGAAGTAGACGGAACCAACAAGGATGCAAACTATTCCTTTTCCGATTTGACTACGGAGGAAAATTAACAGTGAACTCATTAGAGGAATTGAAAAAAATAGTCGAACAATTGCGTGCAGAGGATGGATGCCCCTGGGACAGGGTACAGACACATCATTCGTTAAGACCGTGCCTTCGGGAAGAGACGGCAGAATTACTTGCGGCTATCCGGATTTTTGAACAAACCGGAAACGGCGGTAATATGCGGGAAGAGTTGGGGGATCTCCTTTTACAGGTTGTTATGCACAGCGTGATTGCCGAAGAAGAAAATCTGTTTTCGTTAGAAGATGTCATTGCCGACATCAGCAGAAAAATGATTCATCGGCATCCTCATGTATTCGGAGAAGAAAAAGATTCAGTCAATATACCCGACTATAAAACATGGGAGCAGTTAAAGCAGCAGGAAAAGCAATCGCAGGATTGGACAACGACACCGCTTAAAGATATTCCGGAAGAACTTCCGGCACTTACACGAGCCGAAAAAGTATTTAAGAAATGCAGAAGTATCTATCAGAAAGAATATTTTACGGAAGATGCAATTTTAACAATCGAAGAAGGAACTAAGCAGTTACGGGAAAATTCCGATAAGAAAACAGTGGAAGAGGCAGTCGTAAAGATTCTGACGGGTGTTACACAGATATCTTCCGAGTATCGCATACAAACAGAACAGGAATTGAGTGACGAAATTGAAAGAATCATTTCGGAATATGAGGCGTAAAAACCCAGAAAAACCTTGACAAAACGGGCAAAAAAAGATATATATAGATATAGGCGTTATTAACGTACTAAAAAGAGATATCACTCAGTTAAGAGGAGGAGTTCATAATGAACAAAACAGAATTAGTTGCAGCTATGGCTGAAAAAGCCGGATTATCTAAAAAAGATGCAGAAGCAGCATTAAAAGCTTTTACTGAAACAGTTGCTGACGAATTAAAGAAAGATGGAAAAGTTCAGTTAGTTGGATTTGGAACATTTGAAGTATCCAAGAGAGCTGCAAGAGAAGGAAGAAATCCTCAGAGCGGTGCCGTTATGAAGATCGCAGCTTCCAAAGCTCCTAAGTTCAAAGCAGGAAAAGCATTAAAAGATTTAGTAAACAATTAATCCATAAGAACTTATGACAGTTGAAAAAATAGGTAAGTACATTTTGTACTTACCTTTTTTCATCTCTCAAAACGTTAGGGACAGAAAGGCGTGATGACACAATGAGACTTGATAAATACCTCAAGGTTTCCAGACTGATAAAAAGAAGAACCGTTGCGAATGAGGCATGTGATGCCGGCAGGGTACTGGTGAATGATAAAGTGGCAAAAGCATCTGCAAATGTTTCCCCGGGTGATACCATTACAATCTGCTTCGGAAATAAAGAAGTAAAGGTTGAGGTGCTTTCCGTAGAGGAAACCGTACGAAAAGAAGAAGCAAAAGAACTGTTTAAATATCTGTAAATCAGGAATATTGCAGGGAGCCCGCCCATATAATCAAAAGTAAACAGATTTTTGGGAGGGCTTTTGTGGAAGAGTTTAACACAAACAAACAGCGGCAGCATAAGATGATACTGGCAAATCGGAAAACCTGTAATTTGAGCGGAGTAGCTGATGTGCTCTCCTTTGATTTAAACGAAATTCTTTTGGAAACGGATCAGGGAATGTTGATGATTCGGGGCACACAACTTCATGTGACAAGACTCTCGTTGGAAAAGGGAGAAGTGGATATTGAAGGGAAGGTGGATTCCATGACATATTCAGAGACGAGTTCGTTTGCGGAAAAAGGAGAATCGTTTCTTTCAAAACTTTTTAAGTAACAGGTGAAGTATGCAGGTTAACGAATTAAGCCAGAGCATCAGTCATGAGCTGAATTTCCTGTTGTATTCTTTTCTGCTGGGGATTGTCATTACATATTTCTATGACAATATCCGTATCATCCGGCGGATTATCCATCATAACGTATTTTTTGTCTCTCTGGAAGATCTGATTTTCTGGGTTGTCGTATCACTTAGCATTTTCATTTTGCAGTATTATGAAAATAACGGCGTTTTTCGCTGGTTTTCCATTATCGGGGCACTGCTTGGAATGGTACTCTATAAAGTAACGCTAAGTGAATTTTATGTAAAATATATGGCAAAATTGCTAAAGATTCTTCTGACATGTTTGTTCCGGATCTGTTCTTTTCTGTTACGACCGCTGTTTTTTGCAGAGTATCAGGCAAAAAGAGGAATCGGATTTTTCTGCCGTAAAGTGTATAGAATAGCTGCACATCAAAAAAACAGGTTGACGATGCATGCAAAACTGATTAAAATTACATTATGTAAACATCATCAAAGAAAGGATAACGCACATGAGCAGAAGAATTCGGATTCGTAAGAAGAAACAAAATGGCTTTAGCATGGCACTTGTTGTAATGGTAATTCTGATGCTGATGATTGTTGTTGCCTTTAAGCGGGTGGAACTGAGCAAGAAGCAGAAGACTTATGATGAACGGGTACAGCAGTTGCAGGAACAAATTGCAGCAGAAGAAGAACGTTCCGAAGAAATTGATGAATACGGAAAATATACAAAAACCAAAAAGTATGCCGAGGAAGTGGCAAAAGAAAAACTGGGACTTGTCAATGAAGATGAGATTATCTTTAAGTCGGCTGATGAATAGAAAGTAATCACAAACGTCAATGTGAAGCATTGGCGTTTTTTATATGTTTTTTTGTCTGAAATTTTCTTTTCCATACGGCGTTGTTTTGACAAATCCTGCACAAAATATGCGCTATAATCTATCCCTGCCGGAATCTATACGGCGAAGGGAGGAAATGATATGAGAAAAGGATATGAAGAAGAATCGGCTTATTTGCTGGAATATGAAAAGCAGAAATTGATGACATGTGCTCGTTCATTTGAAGACCTGGCAAAAGTCTTTGTGTATATACCGGATTGTGAAAAAGATAAGAATGAATGCAATACGGACAGGCAGGAATTATTATGGAAGAAAAGATTAAAAGAGAACCGGGAACTGCTTGCCGACAATTTGAAAGAAATGGCTTCGATTATGGGACAAGTAGCCGGGAAAGAAGTGCAGGCTGTCCGGTTTCCCGAAAAAAAGAAGAAGCAGATGATTCGTCTTTTGGAAGAAGAAGGTCTTTATGTGCAGGACATTTATATGTTGGAAAGTGCCGGAGAAAAGAGCAAAGTAGCAGTCCGTGTAAAGGGGAGAAGGGGAATCACACAGACTTCAACAGAACTTTCGGGATATCTTTCCGTATTACTCAACCGCCGTTTGCAGGCATGCTGCGGAACGCCTTTTTTAATTACGACACAGCCGCAGACATTATATTTTGAAGAAGAACCGGGATTAAATGTGCTGACGGGGTTTGCAAAAGCAATCAAAGAGACGGAAAAAATCTCGGGAGATAATTATTCCTTTTTTGAAACAGATAACGGTATTTTTACGGCAATTCTATCAGATGGAATGGGCTCCGGAGAAAAAGCATGTGCGGACAGTGAAACAGTTGTCAATATGGCGGAAAAATTTATGGATGCCGGTTTTTCGATGGAAATGACGGTACAGATGATTAATGATGCCCTTCTTGCGGGAGCAGAAGAAGCAAATATGTCGACACTTGATTTGTGCAGCGTGGACCTTCACAGCAGGACTGCCTCCTTTGTAAAAATCGGAAGTGCCTGCACATTTATCAAGAGTAAAGAATCTGTCGAAAGAATTCCTTCCCTGTCTTTGCCGCTTGGTATTTTTCATAAACTGGAGATAGAAACCATCAAAAGAACGGTGCATGACGGGGACTATATTATTATGCTTTCCGATGGAATCGCCGACTGTCTGACTCAGGGAGACGGTGAGGAATTTACGGCAGAACTGATATCGGATCTTACCTGTATCCGGCCGACAGAAATTGCAAACTACATTATGAAATATGTTCTGAAACTTTGCAAAGGAAGAATCCGGGATGATATGACGGTACTGGTTATGGGTTTCTGGGAAAACACATCTGAAGATTGATTTTTGCGCGGCTTTTCTCTATAGTAAGGGTTATAAGACATCCGACATAGATATTATCCGGTAGAAAAATTTTTGCTAAGGCACGCTTGCGCAAAAACTTTTCTACCGGACAATATAGGAATCGGAGTTTTACAAACATCTCATGGAGAAATAGAGTGCGGATATGATTAGGGAAGTAGAAGAATATCTGGAAAAATACCATATGATTGAAGAAAACGATACGGTGGTTATCGGAGTTTCCGGAGGCGCAGATTCCGTATGTCTTTTACTGCAACTGGCAGAATATCGCAGGAAGAAGCCGTTTGTGCCGGTGGTGGTGCATGTCAATCATCAGATTCGTCCGGATGCAGAAAAAGATGCGGAATATGTAGAGAAATTATGTGAGCGGCTGCAGGTTGCGTTTCACCTTGTCTTAAAAGATGTACAAAGCATTGCAAAAAAGGAAAACCTTTCCGTAGAAGAAGCGGGCAGAATGGCAAGGTATGAGGCGTTTGAATCGGTACTGAAAAAATATGACGAAACGGGCAGAGGAAAAATTGCAGTTGCCCATAATGAAAATGATTGTGCGGAAACAATGTTGTTTCATTTGTTTCGCGGAACGGGAATTGCGGGACTTTCCGGCATTCTTCCGGTGCGGGGAAACATTATCCGCCCGCTTTTGTGCCTTGAACGCAGCAGGATTGAAGAATATTTACAAAAACAGCAGATTGCATGGCGTATAGATTCTACAAATGAAGAAAATACTTATACAAGAAATAAAATTCGAAACGTTATTTTCCCATACGCAGAAAAGGAAATCTGCCAAAATGCGGTATCCCATGCAGCGATGGCAGCTACTGAGGCCGCCGAAGTGAGAGCATATTTGGAAGAGGTGACAAAAGAAGCATTCCATAAAACTGCCGTATGCAAAGAAAATGAAGTCAGAATTGACAGGAATCTTTTCTTAGAACAGCCGCAGCTGATACAAAAACAGATTATCTTAGAGGGACTGTCTGTGCTTACACCGGCAAGAAAAGATATTGAATCGGTTCATGTGCATGATATTCTAAAGTTGTTTGAGAAAGATGTTTCTAAGCAGGTCTGCCTTCCGTATGAGCTTACAGCGGTACGGGAATATGATGCGGTGGTACTCCAAAAAGGAAAAAAGGAAAAAACAGAAGACTTTTACCGGAAAGTGCAGATTCCGGGAACGGTTTTGCTGCCGGACGGAAGAAAGGCAGAATTTATGCTGATTTCCGATAAAAAAGATAGAATTATTCCGGAAAAAACATATACGAAATGGTTTGATTATGATAAAATAATAAATTATTTAGTGCTTCGTTACCGCAGAACAGGAGATTATCTTTCCATCAATGCAGATAACAACCATAAGACACTGAAAGAATATATGATAGCCGAAAAGGTTCCGCGTAAAGACCGTGACAGTATGCCGCTTTTGGCAGACGGGAGTCATATTTTATGGGTGATTGGGATGCGCATCAGCCAGGAGTATAAAGTGACGGAATCGACAAAACGGATTTTACAGGTGACAATTAGGTAAAGGCACGAAATACTTTGAATAGAGGAAAGGAGTCATTACGATGGCAGAAAAAATACGGGTATTGTTGACGGAAGAAGAAGTTGACAGAAAGATTCAGGAAATAGGAGAGCAGATTAGCAAAGACTATGCCGGAAAACAGGTTCATCTTGTTTGTGTCTTAAAGGGCGGCAGTTTTTTTATGTGTGAACTTGCAAAGAGAATTTCGGTTCCGGTATCCCTTGATTTTATGTCAGTATCCAGTTACGGAAGTGAAACAAAATCAAGCGGTATCGTAAAAATTGTGAAAGACCTTGATGAGCCTTTAAAAGATAAAGATGTAATTGTGATTGAAGATATCGTAGACTCCGGAAGAACGTTAAGTTATCTTTTGGAAATGTTAAAAGACAGAGGACCAAAATCTTTACGCCTCTGTACACTTTTGGATAAACCGGAGCGTCGTGTTGTGGATGTCAAAGTGGATTATACGGGATTCCAGATACCGGATGAATTTGTAGTAGGATACGGACTTGATTACGACCAGAAATATCGCAATCTCCCTTATATCGGAGTGGTAGAATTAGACGGATAAGAAAAAGGAGGTTTTGAGTTGACTAAGAACAATCGAAATTTTAACTTATATTTTTTAGTTGTGCTGGGTATCCTGCTTCTGATGATATGGTTTACTTCCTTAAAATCAGTTGAAGACACATATACAAGAGGCGCTTTTGAAAAAGATCTGGAAAAAGGGGCCGTTGCGGAAGTTATTATACAGCCCAACAAAGAGACACCGACCGGTGTGGTTGCCGTGGATTTAACAAGCGGAGCACATGAGACCCTTTATACTACGGATGTTAATGAAATACAGGATTTACTTCATGAGTACGGAATTGACCCGATTATCAGGGATGTTCCGAAAGAAAACTGGTTTGTTACCTACGGATTTCCGATTTTATCAGTGCTTGCTGTCGGAGTGCTACTGTTCTTTATTCTGAACGCACAGAATGCGGGCGGCGGTGCGAACGGCAAGATGATGAATTTCGGAAAAAGCCGAGCAAAACTTTCTACCGATAATAAAATTACGTTAAAAGATGTTGCGGGACTGAAAGAGGAAAAAGAGGAACTGGAAGAAATCATTGACTTTTTACGGTCCCCTGTTAAATATACGAAAGTCGGTGCAAGAATTCCGAAGGGTGTTCTGCTCGAAGGACCTCCCGGAACAGGTAAAACATTGCTTGCAAAAGCAATTGCGGGCGAGGCTAATGTTCCGTTTTTCAGTATTTCGGGTTCTGATTTTGTGGAGATGTTTGTCGGTGTCGGTGCATCCCGTGTCAGAGACTTATTTTCCGATGCAAAAAAGAACTCTCCCTGTATCGTGTTTATAGATGAAATTGATGCCGTTGCAAGAAGACGAGGAACCGGTATGGGCGGTGGCCACGATGAGAGAGAACAGACACTGAACCAGTTGCTTGTGGAAATGGACGGTTTTGGAATCAATGAAGGGATTATTGTCCTGGCAGCAACCAACCGTGTTGATATTTTGGACCCTGCTATTTTAAGACCGGGACGTTTTGACAGAAAGATTACCGTAGGTGCTCCGGATGTCGGTGGCAGAGAAGATATTTTAAAAGTTCATGCGAAGAATAAACCGCTTGGCGATGACGTTGATTTGCTTCAGATTGCGCAGACAACCGCAGGATTTACCGGTGCAGATTTGGAAAATCTGTTAAATGAAGCAGCAATTGTTGCAGCAAAAGACAATCGAAACTTTATCAAACAGGAAGACATTCGCCGGTCCTTTATAAAAGTTGGAATCGGTTCGGAAAAGAAGAGCCGTATTATTTCCGACAAAGAGAAAAAAATTACTGCTTATCATGAAGCAGGACATGCAATCCTCTTCCATGTACTGCCGGATGTAGGACCGGTATATACCGTATCCATTATCCCTACCGGACTCGGTGCGGCAGGTTATACAATGCCTTTGCCGGAAAAAGACGAGATGTTTATGACAAAGGGAAGAATGAAACAGGATATCATGGTTCTGCTTGGCGGAAGAATTGCAGAAGAACTTGTTTTTGATGATATTACAACAGGTGCTTCCAGCGATATCAAGAAAGCCACAAAAGAAGCACGCAGAATGGTAACACGTTATGGTATGTCGGAACATATCGGTGTCATCAATTATGATGATGATGATGACGAAGTGTTTATCGGACGTGATCTTGCCCATACAAGAAGCCACAGTGAATATATGACGGGCGAGATTGACAAAGAAGTCAAGAGCATTGTCGATGATTGCTATGCGAAAGCAAAAGAAATCATTATGGAAAACAGAAATGTATTAGAAAGATGTGCACAACTTCTTCTTGAAAAAGAAAAGATTACGAGGGAAGAATTCGAGGGATTATTTGAGATGGCATAATTTGTGCAATATTAACAAAAATGAAATGCGAAATTTGTAATATTTGTGAATCCTTAGTATTTACGAAAAATATCGCGTTTGCTATTATACTCTTGTAACCCCCCAATACATTTTGTAGTTTTTTGCTATACCCCATAAGAAAGAAATACCTTCTCTAAAAAGGACAGCAGATTCGGCTGTCCTTTTTACTGTCCAAAAAACAAATAGAAACAGAAACTCAAAAGTGTGTCCAATCTTGACATATAATGTTGTAAATAATATAATTTTCACATAAATAGGCAAAACATTGGAAACGGTGTGACGCAAAGCTATAGGGCCTATAAAATGGCAGCCAGTTGCAGTATGTAGGATATGGAATTTTTAGCTGTACTGCTTTTTGTGGTACAGCTTTTTTTGTGACAAAAATAAACTGACAGAAAGGTAAAAGACAAATGAGAAAAAAAGTGAAATGGTTGAGTGTATTGTTATCGGCAGTGTTATTTTTTTCTTCTGTAAACACAGTGTTGGCGTTTCCTGCTGAAAGCCCGGAGACACAGCAGATTATACAGGAAGAAGAAACCATGCAGCAAACGGAGGATGACAGTACAGAAGAAACAGAAGAGGATTCTGCAGAGCAGACGGAAGAAGATAAAAATGATGAGGCTCCATCAGATACTCAAGATGATGTGTCAGATAATGAAGTCTCTGAAGAGACTGAGGAAGAATTAGCAGATGATTCTTTCGCAGAAGAGACAATAGTAAATGAAATAAAAACTTTATCTGATGATATCGTAGATAGTGAAGAATTTTTATTGATAGACGGAACTACTGTTACCGGATTGAATGACGAAGGTAAAAATCAGGAAAATCTTCAACTGGTAATTCCGAAAACAATCACTGCCATTTCGTCCCAAGCTTTTATGGATTGTACGAACATAACGAGCGTGGTATTACCGGAAAGCCTTGTGAACCTGAATGAAAAAGTATTTGCAGGATGCAGCAGTTTAAAAAAAGTAGAGATTCAATCAAATAAGATTGTATGCGGTCCAAACAGAAATAATGCAGCTTACGGAATCTTTAACGGATGCGCAATCGAAGAGATCGCATTTGGAGATAATGTTACAGCAATACCGGAGGGACTGTTCTGCGGAGCAGGGTTCAAGGCCGGAACAACAGTAGAAATTCCGGACAGAATAACCAGTATAGGAAAATATGGCTTTAGGCATTCAAGCGTGGGAGATGTGACTTTTTCTAAGGATTCTAAGCTGGATAGTATAGGAGAATCTGCGTTCGAGAACACGACTGTAACAATCGGCATTCTACCGAATCATGTAAGAGAGATAGGATACCAAGCTTTTATGGATTGTACGAATATAACAAGTGTTGTATTACCGGCAAGTC
>JAQXIR010000096.1 GCA_029007885.1 Lachnospiraceae bacterium
TAAAAGCACTACAGAACATTTTGACTAAATAGTTATGGTATATCCATATGTGTTAGGTACTTAAAATGTCCTGATATACAGTTAAGGCATAAGGATAGTGCGACTACGCATAAATATTATGAGTTTTCAATGCGAAGTAAAGAGTATAAACGTAATATGCTAAATAAGAATGATTTACTACAACAGAAAAAGATAATGTAATCAAGTGTAATCAAAACTTTAAAATAAAAAACTAGCGAAAACCCTGTAAAATCAAGGTTTTCACTAGTTCCTTAGTAAGCTGGCAACGGGAATCGGACCCGTGACCTCCGCACTACCAATGCGACGCTCTACCGACTGAGCCATGCCAGCAGTGTAATGATAATCACCGAGTGCTATAATACCATAATAAAGATGTACTTGTCAATGTTGTTTTTCATAGGGAAAAAGAGTATACTGTTTCCATAATCTATAAATACATAGGAGGTATCTATATGGCTTTTTGGGAAAACTTGGGAGAGACTATTTCCGCAAAAGGAAAAGAAGTGGCAGATAAAGCAAAGAATATTACAGACATTGCAGGATTAAAGGGACAGATTGCTACTTGTGAGAATACGATTAAAAAGAATTATAAGGATATCGGAGAAGCATACTACAAAGCACATAAAGAGGATGAGCAGCCGGAATTTGCAGAACAGATAGAGGCAATCAAGATGGCAGAAACGGCAATTGAAGAACTGAAGCAGAAAATATCCCATTTAAAAGGAACGAAGACTTGCGCAAAGTGCGGTGCAGAAGTTCCGTATGATGCATTATTTTGTCCGAAATGCGGAGAAAAGATGGAAGAAGATTTTTACGATGAAGATGACAGTGCATCAGAACTTACTGCAGATATTATCGATGAGGAAGATATTGTTGATTAAACAGAATATCATTTTATGAAATGAAAAGAAGCAGGACAGAAGTTGAATTTCTGTCCTGCTTTTTACTTTTGAGTGATATTTCTTATTGTGCCGGCTGTTGTTGAGCAGCGGCGGCAGCGGCTGCTGCGGCGGCTGCTGCTGCCATTTCGGCACGTTGTTGTTCAATAATGGCATTGGCATTCGGATCCGCAAAGAATGCCTGATTATGCGGACATTGACGCGGTGCGGACTGCACATCCGGAGAATTTGGATCAACAGGCTGTTGCGGTAAAGCATCTGTGGTTAAGGTTGTAGAACCACTTAGTAAAGAAGGATCTTCCTGAAGCGGTAATTCAAAAATTCCTTCTGCTTTAAACGGACAGTTTTCACAGGCAGGAAGACCGCTGTATGCGCAGATGGTTCCCTGATAGTGAATGTCACAGGTCGTTTCGGGAACGGTACCTTCTTCAAAGTATTCTGTAACCAATGTGCCATCACATAAGCCGGGAATCGGTAATTTGCCGGACCTTGAACATACAGTTGCAGTTACAATTCCACTCGGCACATTGAATGATTTAGCGGGCAGATTTTCATGAATCTGACTCATAACAGCACGCCATAAAGTTTTAGCAAGGTTTTTCTCGGCAGCGGAAGATAATTTTGCATTGTTATCATATCCTGCCCAGGTGGTAGCTGTATAATAAGGAGTGTATCCGGAAAACCAGACATCATTATAGTCGGAGGTAGTACCTGTTTTACCTGCAATCGGCATTCCACCGAAATTAACGCTTGCTCCCGTTCCGCTTGTTACAACATCTACCATGGCATCGGTCAGTAAGAATGCGGTTGTTTCCTTAATTACACGGTGAGATTCCGGATTAGTATTATCAAGAATTACGTTTCCGTTATGATCCACTACCTTGGTATAGAGTTTTGGTTTAATATAGGTACCGCTATTGGCAATTGCAGCATAAGCAGCATTCAGTTCCAGATTGGTAACGCCGGTAGTAATTCCGCCAAGAGCAGTAGACTGCTGAATATCAGAATAGATTTTTCCGTTAATTTCCTTTCCGGATTCCAATGTTGTAAATCCGAAATTAACCAGATAATCAAATCCTAACTGCGGTGTAATCTGGGTAAGCGTCTTAACAGCGATAATGTTCATAGAATCAATAATTCCCTGACGAAGAGAATTAATTCCACGATAACCGGTGCTATACCAGTTAGAAACGGGTTGACCGTTTGCATAGTTAAACGGTGCATCTAACTGGACGGTGGCAAGAGTTAACCCTGCACTGTCGAGAGCAGGAGCATAGGTTGAAAGAATCTTAAAGGTAGATCCCGGTTGACGAGCAGCCGAAGTTGCACGGTTTAAGGTACGACTTGCTTCTTTGGCACCACGTCCACCGACCATCGCTACAATGTAGCCGGTGCTTTGATCTTCAATTGTAAGAGATACCTGAGGCTGCGGTGTCAGAGAAATCTTTTCGGCGAGAATTTCATCACCGGCCCCCATAACGGCATCCTGATATATCTGGATAGCAGCATAAGCTTCATCCTGTGAATCATAGAGCATATTAAACTTAGGACTGCTTTGCTTAAAGTAAGAACGGAACATTTCGGAACTGTGATTTTCCGTCTCGCCATTTGCTTTCTGAATAGATAGATCATAGGAAAGATACCATTTTGTTCCGGCAGGATAATTTTCCTCATCAGAGAAGACGCTGTTACAGATACTCTGTATATTCGGATCCTGCGTGGAGAAAATGGAGAGTCCTCCGCTGTAGAGCATGGTGTAAGCTTGTGTATCATTGTAGCCGGCAGCAATTAAATCATCATAAACGGCTTCCGTTACTGCATCATCAAAATAGGAATTAACGCTGGTATCGGAAACTGTTTCATTGGTACTCTGAATACGGGCATAGACATCATCCGCAATCGCTTCATCGTATTCAGTCTGGGAAACATATCCCTGCTCGAGCATATTTTTTAATACTTTTTCTCGTCTTTCCGCATTTTTGTCCGGATGTGAAATCGGATTATATTTGGAAGGATTCTGAGTAATGCCGGCAATAACCGAACATTCGGAAAGATTCAACTCATATACGTTTTTATTAAAATAACGTAAGGATGCAGCCTGAACACCTAAGGTATTTTGACCGAGATTAATTGTATTCATGTAATTTTCTAGGATTTTATCTTTACTCATGACTTTTTCCAGTTCAAGAGCCAGATACTGTTCCTGAATTTTACGTTTGATACGTTCGACTTTTCCTTCGTTTGTCCAGCCGGTAAAGACATTATTCTTCAAAAGCTGCTGGGTAATTGTGCTGGCACCCTGACTAAAATGAAAACCATTTCTGATACCGTCTACTCCGGCACGAATAATTCCTTTGATATCAATACCGTTATGGGTATAAAAACGTTCGTCTTCAATTGCAACAAAAGCATGTGCAAGATCTTCCGGAATCTGATCCATTGTCACCGGGATACGGTTCGAATCGGATGCTACCAACTTTGCTGTCTGATTTCCTTCACAATCATAAATAAAAGTAGAAAATCCGGTTGGTGATACATCGATATTGGAGATGTCAGGAGAAGAAGCAATGATTCCTCTAAAAACACCAATTCCTGCGCTGGCACCGATGATAGCACCTGCAACAAGCACAAGCAAAAATAGTTTTAATATGATAAGAGCAATTTTACGGCTCCATTTTGTAGATTTGGAATTCAGTGCCTTTTGCTTTGCTTTGACACCTTTTTTGCCATAATTCATGAATTATGCCTCCTTAAAATAAATCCTTTTTTTTGGCATTACCTATCTGATTATAGCAAAAAAGAATAGGTAAATAAAGAATTTTCTTCCATATTAAGAATTCTTCACAAAATCTTATACTTTTATGCCGTATTATGGTAGGATAGTAAAGAAACATGATATTGATAAACTGAAGTATAGGAAGCTGAAATATGGAAAACAATATGACAAAAATGCCGGATGCTTATCGGACAATATTGCGTGACGGAGAAGGAGAAATCGTAGAAAAAAAATCTCGTTTTCTTGCTAAAATCCATGCGGTTGATACGGAAGAAGAGGCATTAGCCTACATTGAGCAAATCAAAAAGCAGTATTGGGATGCACGCCATAATTGTTATGCCTATATTATAGGAAGGAACAGCGAATGTGTCCGCTGCTCGGATGACGGAGAACCATCCGGCACCGCGGGAA
The DNA here is from genome assembly GCA_029007885.1 of Lachnospiraceae bacterium. Taxonomy (GTDB): domain Bacteria; phylum Bacillota; class Clostridia; order Lachnospirales; family Lachnospiraceae; genus RGIG8767. Next base: position 4,108 of record JAQXIR010000096.1, read on the forward strand.
GACCGATGCTTGAGGTACTGCAAAATGAGGAACTGAAAAATGTGGTAGTGGTAGTTACAAGATATTTCGGCGGCGTACTGCTTGGAACGGGAGGGCTGGTAAGAGCGTATACCCAGGCTGTCTTAGAAGGGCTTAGAAATGCTTGTGCAGGTACGATGCAACTGGTAGACATCCTGCAGATTGATACAGACTATCCTGCGATAGGAAAAATAAAATATACATTAGGTGAAAATAATATTGCCATTCAAAATGAAGAGTATACGCAGATAGTCAGACTGCAAGCAGCAGTTCCGGTTGCTTTGCGGGAACGGATTATGAAAGAACTGACAGAAACGACAAACGGAAAAGTAAAAATGGAAGTAAAAGAACAGTTATATCTGGGTAAAATGGATTGACAAATAAAATTTCATCCAGTAATATTGATAAGTCATAAGAAATAAAATGATGATTTAAAAATGAGCAATTCGAAAGGTGGTGGTTTTTATGAAGAACAGTCGTATATGTATGAGCAGTGTCGATGTTCCGCTTCCCGGGCGAAGTACAATAAAAATCACGCATAAAGGAGAATTGCTATGGATGAGATCAAGGAATTAAAAGAAGTTAAAGAATTACTTGAGCAAAAGCAATATACCAGACTTCGTCAGAGACTTTGTGAGATGAATGAGGCGGATATTGCGGTAATTATGGAAGACCTGGAAGAAAAGGATATGTTAAAGATTTTCAGGATTCTTCCCAAGGATATGGCGGCAGATGTATTTTCCTATATGGATGTAGACAACCAGCAATACATTATTACATCTCTATCGGAAAAAGATGCCGGAAATATCATTGATAACCTGATGGCGGATGATGCGACAGACTTATTGGAAGAGATGCCCGCAAATATTGTCAAGAAGGTATTGGCATCTGCCAGTCCTGAGACAAGAAGAGATATCAATCATCTGCTTCGTTATCCGGAAGATTCTGCCGGAAGTATTATGACGGTGGAATATGTAGATTTTAAAGAAAACCTGACTGTACAGCAGGCAATCCAGAAAATCAGGAATGTCGGCTTAGACAGTGAAACAATAAACATCTGTTATGTGTTAGACAGCAGAAGAACCTTAGTCGGAACCGTTGCACTAAGATATCTGCTTTTAAGTGAACCGGATGAAATCATCGGCGATATCATGCATGAGAATGTTATTTCCATTAACACGCTGATGGACCAGGAAGAGGTCGCAAGACAGTTTAAGAAGTACGATTTTACGGCGATGCCGGTTGTTGATAATGAAAACCGATTGGTCGGCATTATCACTGTCGATGATATCGTGGATATCATGGAACAGGAAGCAACGGAAGATATTGAAAAGATGGCCGCTATCGTTCCGAGCGATAAACCGTATTTAAAAACGAGCGTGTTGGAAACGTGGAAAAAGAGAATTCCATGGTTGCTTCTTTTGATGATTTCGGCAACGTTTACCGGAAAGATTATTACTTCTTTCGAAAGCGCACTCAGTGCTTACGGAATTTTAGCTGCATTTATTCCGATGCTGATGGATACAGGCGGAAATGCAGGTGGACAGGCAAGTGTTACGGTCATTCGTGGACTTTCCCTAAATGAAGTAGAGTTTCGAGATTTGCCGCGAGTTATTTTTAAAGAGTTTCGGGTATCAATTCTGTGCGGCATTACTTTGGGAATGGCCAATTTTATAAAACTGCTTGTGATTGACCGTGTTGCCATCAATGTGGCGATTGTTGTCTGTGTGACACTTGTTGCGGTAGTCATGATTGCAAAATTTGTCGGCTGTATCCTGCCGATGTGTGCTAAAAAAATCGGATTTGACCCGGCAGTTATGGCGAGCCCGTTTATTACGACAATTGTCGATGCCATTTCTTTGTTAATCTATTTTGAAATTGCAACATTCATGTTGTCCTTATAAAAAAGGAATCGTGTTTTGGCACGATTCCTTTTTTCTATAATAAGATTATTGGCGATTAAAGTTTGCACGTTTACGCAATGTCGGATCAAGAATTTTTTCCGGATGCGGAGATTTTCGGGAGTAATCTCTAAAAGTTCATCCGTATCAATAAATTCCAACGCCTGTTCCAGACTTAAGATTTTCGGAGGAGAGAGACGAAGCGCCTCGTCAGCACTCGAAGAACGTGTGTTGGTGAGCTGCTTTTTCTTGCAGACATTGATTTCGATATCCTCTGCCTTACCGGTCTGACCGACAACCATTCCGGCATATACTTTTTCTCCGGGTCCGATAAAGAGGGTACCGCGGTCCTGTGCGTTATAAAGTCCGTAAGTGATGGCTTCGCCTGCTTCAAAAGCAATTAAGGAACCCTGTTTGCGGTACATCATATCTCCCTTATAAGGACCGTATCCGTCAAAAGTGGTATTTAAAATGCCGTTTCCCTTTGTGTCTGTCATGAATTCACCACGATATCCAATCAGTCCGCGGGAAGGAATGGAAAATTCCAATCTGGTATAGCCGCCGCTGATGGAAGTCATACCCTGTAACTCACCTTTCCGGGAAGAGAGTTTCTGGATAACACTGCCGGAAAATTCTTCCGGAACATCTACATAAGCAATTTCCATTGGCTCTAATTTCTGGTTACGTTCATTTGTTTTGTATAATACTTCTGCTTTGGATACCGCAAATTCATATCCTTCACGGCGCATGTTTTCAATTAATACGGAAAGATGAAGCTCACCACGTCCCGACACCTTAAACACATCGGTAGAATCTGTTTCCTCTACACGAAGGGAAACATCGGTATTCAATTCCCTGAAAAGTCTGTCACGAAGATGGCGGCTTGTTACGTATTTTCCCTCCAATCCGGCTAAAGGAGAGTCATTTACCATAAAATTCATCGCAATGGTAGGCTCCGAAATTTTTTGGAAAGGAATTGCCTGCGGATTATCGGGAGAACAGATGGTGTCACCGATGTGAATATCAGTGATGCCCGAAATAGCAACAATGGAACCGATAGTTGCCTCTTTCACTTCAACTTTATTTAAACCATCAAATTCATAAAGCTTGGATACTTTCACTTTTGTCATTTTATCCGGTTCGTGATGATTTACAATGACAACGTCCTGATTGACGCGGATGGTACCGTTGTCTACTTTTCCGACTCCGATACGGCCGACATATTCATTATAATCAATTGTACTGATTAAAACCTGCGTGCCGGCATCAGGGTCTCCTGTAGGGGCAGGAATGTAATTTAATATCGTATCAAAAAGAGGAATCATATCCTTTCCGGGATTATCAAGATCAAGAGTAGCAGTTCCTGCTTTGGCAGAGGCAAATACGAAAGGACAGTCGAGCTGTTCTTCACTTGCTTCCAAATCGATGAAAAGTTCAAGCACTTCATCGATGACTTCCTGTGGACGTGCTTCGGGACGGTCGATTTTATTGATGCAGACAATGACCGGAAGTTTCAGTTCCAGTGCTTTCTTTAAAACAAACTTTGTCTGGGGCATGGCACCTTCAAAGGCATCTACGACGAGAATAACGCCGTTTACCATTTTCAGGACACGTTCTACTTCGCCACCGAAATCGGCATGTCCGGGAGTATCAATAATATTAATCTTTGTATCTTTGTAAGTTACCGCTGTATTTTTGGATAAGATTGTAATTCCTCGCTCCCTTTCGATATCATTTGAGTCCATGACACGTTCGGCAACTTCCTGATTGGCGCGGAACACACCGCTTTGCTTTAACAGTTCATCAACCAAAGTCGTTTTGCCGTGGTCAACGTGGGCGATAATTGCAATATTACGGATATCTTCTCTTGTCTGTTTCATGATAAACCACCTTACTAAAAAGAATTGTTTCCTATTATATGTTTCACAAACTCATTCAGTATATCATTATCCTTTTTATTATGCAATAAGGAAATAAGGTTCGTATTTTGGGGGATTGCGCGATGGGTGACACTTCTATTTTTATGGAAAACCCATAGAATAATAATACATGAACGGAAAAAATTCTTATTGGTGAATGCCGTGCCGCATTCAAAGAAGGGAGAACAAAAATGACAGATAAGGTAATTGAAAACAACCAGGTGGTAATCATGGGAACGATTGTAAGCGACTTTATTTACAGCCATGAGATTTTCGGAGAAGGATTCTACATGGTGGATGTAGAAGTAGCAAGATTGAGTGATTCATCAGATTTGATACCGATGATGGTGTCTGAACGGCTGATGGATGTAAGCAGGGATTATAAGGGTGAAAAAATTGCAGTAACCGGACAGTTCCGTTCCTATAACAGACATGAGGAAAAGAAAAACAGGCTGATTTTATCCGTATTTGCCAGAGAAGTTGAATTTGTGGAAGAAATTGAAGAAAGTGCAAAATCCAACCAGATATTCTTAGACGGCTTTATCTGCAAAGAGCCGATTTATCGAAAAACACCTTTGGGACGGGAAATTGCGGATCTTTTGATTGCAGTAAACAGACCGTATGGAAAATCGGATTACATACCCTGTATCTGCTGGGGAAGAAACGCCAGATTTGCAAGCAGTTTTGAAGTAGGAGCAAGATGCGCAATCTGGGGCAGGATTCAGAGCAGAGAATATATGAAAAAAATAAGCGAAGAAGAAGTTGAAAAGCGTATCGCATACGAAGTTTCCGTAAGCAAACTGGAACTTTTGGAGGATGAATACACAGAAACGGGAAATGAAAATGTTAACACCTGCAGAACCGTATTGGCAGATTGTTAATGCATCATAAATAGGAAAAAATAAGAAAAAATTAAGAATTTGATTGAAAATCCATATTTCATGTGGTAATATGGCAACGGATTTTTACAAATACAAAAGAAAATGCTCTTTATGAGGGAGAAATACGATGGCAGAAGGCAAGATTCTGATTTTTAGCGGAGATGGTCACGGCAAAAGCCCGGCTGCGTTAGGAAAAGCGGTAGAAGCTGCAAGCTGGGGGAAAAAGGTCGTAATTATCCAGTTCTTGAAAGAATGGGGACTGGGAGAAAGCGAATTCATTAAACGTCTCGAACCGGAAATCAAACTGTTTCGTTTTGAAAAATCGGGAGAAAACTTTGATTTACTCACGAAAGAACGGCAGGAAGAGGAAATTTTTAATATTAAAAACGGGATAAACTTTGCAAAAAAGGTATTGAATACGGGAGAATGTAATCTGTTGATATTGGATGAGGTTTTAGGACTCATCGATAACGGAATTATCTCCATGGAAGAACTGGAAGCAGTATTGCAGGCAAAGAGTGATGAAACTACGATAATCATGACAGGGATTACGGTAAACGAAAAACTTTGCAGTCTGGCAGATGAGGTTTCCAAAATTGAAACAATACGTTGACAGATAAGATAAGTGGTGATACTATTGTTCTCATAAACAGGCAGACGCTTTATAAAGTAGGATAGAGGTTGCGTGAATTATCAGTACGTTTCCGGATGTGGCAGACACATGAGAAGGAAAGGGAAAGGGAGGAACGCCGAAAGAGGAGATTTTCTGCAAATCGAGTCTTGGGCACAAGGTGAATAACTTTGTGACTGTCATCTTTTTAAGATGGGGAGCTATCGTGAATTTTGATATCAGAAAGACCGAACCCTCATGGCGTCGGTCTTTTTTTACAATCAGCCAAAAGGAGGAAAAGAAAATGGCTATTTTTACAGGAGCAGGCGTTGCGATTGTAACACCGTTTAAAGAAAACAGGGAAGTTGATTATGAAAAATTCGCAGAGACAATTGAATTCCAGATTGCCAATAAGACAGATGCAATTATTGTGTGTGGTACGACAGGAGAGGCATCCACGCTGACACATGAAGAACATCTTGATGTTATCCGCTATTGTGTAAAATGCGTAAACGGAAGAATCCCGGTCATTGCGGGAACAGGTTCCAACTGTACCGAAACGGCAATCTATTTGTCACAGGAAGCGGAAAAGGCGGGAGTTGACGGGATTTTAGTGGTAACTCCTTACTATAATAAAGCAACTCAGAACGGACTCTTCGAACATTTTAAAATGGTTGCGGATTCTGTAAAGGTACCGATGATTCTTTACAACATTCCGGGAAGAACAGGAGGCGTTAACATTCTTCCGGAAACAGTAGTAAGACTTTGCACGGAAGTAGAAAATATTGTCGGGGTAAAAGATGCAACGGGAAATATTTCACAGGTAGCAAAATGTATGGCACTTGCAGACGGAAAGGTAGATTTGTATTCGGGCAATGATGACCAGATTGTTCCGATTCTTTCTCTTGGCGGAAAAGGTGTTATTTCCGTTCTTTCCAATGTGGCACCGAAAGAAACACATGATATCTGTGAGAAATTCTTTGCGGGTGATGTGGAAGGCAGCTGTAACCTTCAGTTGAAGGCACTTCCGCTGATTAATGCACTCTTTAGTGAAGTAAATCCGATTCCGGTTAAAAAAGCCTTAAATCTTATGGGTAAGATGGGTGGAACTTTAAGAAGACCGCTTACGGAAATGGAAGAAGGAAATGCTAAAAAACTGAAAGAGGAAATGATTCGTTTCGGTATTATCAATGAATAAGAAAAGAGGATACAGGTAATTATGATAAATGTAATTATGCATGGCTGCAACGGAAGAATGGGGCAGGTCATCGCCGGACTGCTTGCAAATGATTCACAAGCAAAAATTGTTGCGGGCATTGATGTTTCGGACCATATTAAGAACACATTTCCTGTTTTTTCGTCTATCAATGAATTTGAGGGAAAAGCAGATGTTATTATTGACTTTGCATCCAGCAAAGCGGTAGACGGATTACTGGATTATTGTGTCAGAACAAAAACACCATGTGTACTTTGTACAACAGGTCTTTCTAAGGAACAGTTACAAAAAGTGGAAGATGCTGCAAAGCAGACAGCTATTTTAAAATCTGCCAATATGTCGCTTGGCATCAACATTTTGATGAAACTCATTAAAGAGGCGGCAACGGTACTTGCACCGGCAGGTTTTGATATGGAAATTGTGGAAAAACACCATAATCAGAAACTGGATGCCCCAAGTGGTACGGCACTTGCACTTGCGGATAGTATCAACGAAGAATTTGATCATGAATATGAATATGTGTTTGACAGAAGTAACAGAAGACAGGCACGTCCCGAAAAGGAAATCGGAATCAGTGCTGTGCGGGGCGGAACAATCGTCGGAGACCATGATGTCATTTTTGCCGGAACAGATGAAGTGGTGACAATATCCCATACGGCGTATTCCCGTGCAATTTTCGCAAAAGGCGCCATTCAGGCAGCAAAATTCCTTGCGGGAAAAGAACCGGGATATTATGATATGAGTGATGTGATTGATGAAATCATCAAATAATAAGAATCAGGAAGGAGAAATTGCATGGATAAAATGGAACTGGTCTATTTAAAAGGACTGGCAAAGCAATTTCCTACGATAGCATCAGCATCTACCGAAATTATTAATCTTCAGGCTATTTTAAACCTGCCCAAAGGAACGGAACATTTCCTTACAGATATTCATGGGGAATATGAACAGTTTAATCATGTTTTAAAAAACGGATCCGGCTCGGTACGCAGTAAAATCGATGAGGAATTCGGGAATACATTAAGTGAACGCGATAAAAAGAGCCTTGCAACATTGATTTATTACCCTGTGGAAAAATTGGAAATCGTACAGGAAGAAGAAGATAACCTGGAAGACTGGTATAAGATTACACTTCATCGTCTGGTACAGATGACAAAACGGGTATCTTCCAAATATACAAGATCCAAAGTGCGCAAAGCACTTCCCAAGGATTTTGCGTATATTATTGAAGAATTGATTACGGAAAAGGAAGAATTACAGGATAAAGAAGCATATTATAACGAAATTATACATACCATTATTCGGATTGGAAGAGCACCTGATTTTATCATTGCATTATGCTTTCTGATTCAGAGAATGGTTATTGATCATCTTCATATTGTCGGCGACATTTATGACAGAGGAAAAGGACCTCATGTAATTATGGATACCCTGACCCATTATCATTCAGTTGATATTCAGTGGGGAAACCATGACATTGTCTGGATGGGAGCTGCCAGCGGCCATAAACCCTGTATTGCAACGGTGATCCGGATTGCGGCAAGATACGGCAACCTTGATACGATAGAAGAAGGATACGGAATTAATCTGATTCCGCTTGCAACGTTTGCCTTAAAGACTTATGCCAAAACCAACTGCGATGCTTTTGCGATTAAATACAGTGATGATTATAATACAAAAGACCTGGAACTTGACATGAAGATGCATAAGGCGATTGCAATTTTGCAGTTTAAACTGGAAGGGCAGTTGATCAAACGTCATCCGGAATTTAAGATGGAAGACAGACTTTTGCTTGACAAAATTGATTATGATCGCCGTAAGATTTTTGCATACGGAAAAGAATATGACATTGTAGATACGGATTTTCCGACGGTTGACCCTGCAGATCCTTATCGCCTGACTGAGGAAGAAGAAGCCGTTATGGAACGGTTAAAGGATGCTTTTCGTCATAGTGAAAAATTACAAAAACATGTAAAATTCCTTTTTTCCAAAGGTAGTTTATATAAAGTACACAATTCCAACCTGCTTTATCACGGATGTGTACCGATGGATGAAAACGGAAATTTCAGTAAGGTTGATATTTACGGAACGGAGTATGCCGGTAAAGAATTGTATGATGTACTCGACAGTTACGCAAGAAAAGGATATTATGCGCAGGATAAGGCTGAGCGTTTAAAAGGACAGGACATTATCTGGTATATCTGGGCCGGACCGAATTCCCCGGTATTCGGAAAAGATAAAATGACGACTTTTGAACGGTATTTTATCACGGATAAGGAGACACATAAAGAAACGAAAAACAGTTATTATCGACTGATGGATAATGAAGAAGTATTGAATCACATTCTGGAAGAGTTCGGCTTGAATACGGAGCATTCCCATATTATCAACGGGCATGTGCCGGTAGAACTAAAAAAAGGAGATTCCCCAATCAAGTGCAAAGGGAAACTGCTTATTATTGATGGTGGTTTTTCGAAAGCATATCAGGGAAAAACAGGAATTGCGGGATATACACTTGTTGCCAATTCCCATGGCATGAAACTTGTGGCGCATGAACTGTTTGAGTCGACAGAGGCAGCAATCCGGAACGAATCAGATATTTTTTCCGACTCCATTCTTGTGGAAACGGCATCACAAAGGCTTCGGGTAGCTGATACGGATATTGGTGTGGAACTGCGTGCAAGCATTAAACAACTGGAAAAATTGCTCGAGGCTTACCGAGAAGGATTTATCGTGGAAAAGGATATTTAGAGCATAAAAATAAAGATGGCATTCGCCATCTTTATTTTTACTATCTTGTAATGTTTCTTACGGCATTTCCGGTATCATCTGCGATATCCTTTACACCATTTCCGACATCATTAATCACATCACCCACAGCATTTCCGGCGTCATCCACAATATTTCCGGCATCATCTACGACATTTCCGTTATGATCGGTAGTAGCCCCGGCCGTATCGTTGTTTGTACCGTTTAAATTACCTTCCTCGGTCCCGTTTACGGTATTATTTCCCGCTGCGTTGTCAGTAACGGTGTTATTGGTTGTTCCGTTCGTGCCGTTAGTTCCGTTTGCCGTGTCGTTTGTTGTACCGTTTGTCGTATTATTGCCGGCCATATCGTTATTGTCACGGTTGTTTCCGTTTGTGCAGGCGGCAGTGGTACAAAGAACGAGTACAAGAAGGAGAAGTAAAGAAGTTTTTTTCATAAATTTCATGATATGCTCCTATCTGCGTTGTTAATACGCTGTCTTGTTTTTGAGGTTCTGTTTTGAACTTCATAGTTAGTATGTGGCAAAAACTTGTTTTTATACGATAAATTGTGTAAGATAAATATGTAAAATTTTTAACAGATGAAAAAGAGGAAGATGATGAAATTCAGACCATGTATAGACATTCATAACGGACATGTGAAACAGATAGTGGGCAGTAGTTTAGACGATCAAAACGGGAGTGCCGTGGAAAATTTTGTGGCTTCACAAGATGCTTCGTACTTTGCCGAAATTTATCAGAAATACGGACTGAAAGGCGGCCACATTATTCTGCTGAACAAAGCAGGAAGTCCTTATTATGAAGAAACGAAAAAACAGGCATTTGCAGCACTTGCAGCGTATCCGCACGGAATGCAGATTGGTGGCGGTATCTGCGATACCAATGCGCAGGAGTATTTAGATGCCGGTGCCTCTCATGTAATTGTGACATCGTATGTTTTTCATGACGGAAGAATCAACTTTGAAAATCTGGAAAAGATAAACAGAATTACCGGGAAAGAACAACTGGTTTTAGACTTAAGCTGTCGGAAGAGAAACGGTCAATATTATATTGTTACCGACCGCTGGCAGAAAGATACGGAATTTGCATTAAATTATAAAAATCTTGACATCCTTGCCGGATATTGTGATGAGTTTTTAATTCATGCAGTGGATGTGGAAGGAAAAATGGAAGGTATTGAAACGGAACTTGTGAAAATGCTTGGCGGTTGGGGAGAAATCCCGATTACATATGCCGGCGGTGTTCGTTCTACGCAGGATATTGATTTGTTAAGACAAGAAGGAAGAGGCAAACTGGATGTGACAATCGGCAGTGCACTAAGTTTATACGGAGGACCGATGCCATTTGAAGAAACCGTAAAATACATCAACCATCAATAAAAGATGAAAAGAGCCAATCAGATGATTGGCTCTTTCATTAATCCATTAACCTACTGCTAATTCATACAAACTAAAAAGATCAATTCGAATTCCCTTTATTTATAGAACAGGCACATCGTATTAATGATTAAGTGTAATAAGAAATCAGAAAAGGTTTCTTATTATAATTTTGTTACGTTAACTGCCTGAGGTCCTTTTTCTCCGTTAACAACTTCGAATTCAACAGCAGCGCCTTCTTCTAAAGATTTGAAGCCTTCCATGTTGAGTCCTGAATAGTGAACGAATACATCGTTTCCTGCCTCGTCACAGATAAATCCGTAACCTTTTTGGTTGTTAAACCATTTTACTGTACCTTTGTTCATTTCAAAGTCCTCCAAAATAATGATAAAGTTGCTTATAACAACACTGTTAGAATATCATAGGAACAGGAAAAAGTAAAGTTCAAAATGGTAAAAGTTGAAATGAAAACCTTTTTTTGGTAATATGGAAAAATCAGGAGGTATGATAAGTTGGAATCCAGAAAAAAGAGAAAGAGAAGAAAGAACTATGTTCTGCTCGTTGTTTCGGATGCACCGGGTGATTCTGTGAAACATTACCGCTTCACGAAAGCGAGGATACGCTTCAATAAAATTCTGCTCTCAATTCTGTTGCTGGTACTTGTGGGGTACATTATGTTTTCTGCTTTCCGCAATATGGTTTTTGTAAGTCGTGAAGAAGTGATGCGGGATACGATAACCGAATTGGAAGAAGCAAATGCAAAACTTGATGAGGAAAATCAGGAATTGGCAGAAAAGGTAAATATTCTGAGTGAAACCGTCAATCAGAAAGTTGATGCAGAAAAGGAACAGTTAAAGAAAAATATGCCGACCGGTTTTCCGCTTTCCGGAACTGCGGATATGGAAGAAATAACAGAGACGGTACAAGTTGAGGATGAGGAAGTTACAAGAGACTTAATCCTTTTTAAAGCGGGAGACGGAGTCAGTGTTGTAGCATCCGGTGCCGGAAGTGTACTGCTTGCAGATATTGACAGTGTATACGGATATCAGGTACAGATTGATCATGGAAACGGATACATATCCATCTATCGGAGCGGAACAGAACCAAAGGTCAAAAACGGGGATGAAGTGACAAGAGGAACCCTGCTTTTTGAAATGGAAAGTGACGATGACGATGAAAATGCAAGCAGGATGGGATACCAGATTATGAAGGACGGAGAATATATAAAACCGACCGAAGTACTGGAAATCAACGGCTAGTAAAGCAGATATCGAAAGGAGAAGTTATGCGTAAAAAAAGTAATTTTGTGGTTGGAGAAACAACGGTAATCGGAGCCGGTACTATTATTGAAGGTAATATGAAGGCTTCCGCTTCCGCAAGAATTGACGGAGAGATTAACGGTGATATTGCTTCTGACGGAACAATTATTGTCGGAGCAGAAGGAAAAGTAAAGGGAAATATCGTGGCAACAGATGTGACAATTGCCGGAAGCGTATCCGGTAATGTGACAGTAACCGGAAAAATTGAACTGGCGGCAAAAGGACAGCTGATTGGTGATATTAAGACGGGAACACTGGTTATTGATGAAAATGCTGTTTTCCAGGGAAAATGTACAATGAAAGAAGAAACTGTACAGGAACCGGCACCTGTGAATACAGAGGATACTGATTCGAAAGAAGATGTAGCAGAATAAAGGTAACGAATAATAAAAACGTGCACGCAGATGACAGACAAACTGTCGGCGGGCACGTTTTTTGATATCATTCTATTCAGACATTCTTTCAAAAACAAGTTCATATCCGTCATTACCGTAGTTAAGAGAACGGTTTACACGACTGATGGTAGCGGTAGAAGCACCGGTCCTTTCAGCAATTTCCAGATATGTTTTATGATCTTTTAGCATTGCGGCAACTTCAAAGCGCTGTGAAAGTGAAAGCAGTTCATTGACCGTACAAAGATCTTCAAAAAAGTTATAACATTCTGTTTTATCTTTTAAACAGAGGATTGCATCAAAAAGATGGTCCACTGCATCGGTTTTTAACTTTTTATTCATGATAGTAAGCCTTTCTGACATTCCGTTAAGTTTACTTTATTACATTGGAATTTTAACATACTAAAGTTTTAAAGTAAAGAAGAATATTGGAGGAAAACTTCGTCTTGCCATGTAGTTTTAAATACTATATAATGAAACGGGAATATTGTGATACAGTGGTTTAGATGTTATTTATTAATGGGAGTAAATCATGACAATTCATACAGATGACTTAATTAACAGTATCATAGACAGCCTTGATCGGATTTCACTGATTAAGAGTGAAGAGATTCCGAATATTGATTTGTATATGGATCAGGTTACGACTTTTATGGATTCTCATCTGCATTCGACAACGCGTAATCCGGGTGAAGATAAGATTCTTACAAAGACGATGATAAACAATTATACAAAGAATGATTTGCTGCCTCCTCCTGTAAAGAAAAAATACACAAAGGAGCATATTTTGCTGCTCGTTTTGATTTACTATTTTAAGGGAATTTTGTCTTTCAGTGATATCCAGACAATTTTAAAGCCGATTACGGAAAAATATTTTGAAAGCGATGCTTCTTTTAATATTGAATCGGTTTATCGTGAGGTGCTTCATTTTGAAGAAGCACAAAAAGAAGCAATCAAACAGGATATAAAAGAGAAGTTTGAAAAGGCGGAAGAACTGTTTGGGGATGCACCGAAAGAAGACGAGGAATTTTTCAAGATGTTTGCGTTTGTTTCCTTGCTGGGATTTGATGTTTACGTGAAGAAACTGCTGATTGAAAAATTAATTGACGGCTATCGTGCCGATCTTGAACATGAAAAGGAAAAAGAGGCTCCAAAAAGCAAGAAGGAAAAGTAAGTTGCGGAACTTTTCTTGTGAGAATACGTATGATATACCATCAGGTTTAAAGGAGGATATTTATGAAAAGAAAACTGATGGTATTTTTGCTATTGACAGTGATGCTTATGACAACAGTGACGGGATGTGCTAAAAATGAGGACAACAAGGGAAAAAATTCCATTGTTCTGAATGAAGTAGCACATTCCATTTTTTATGCACCGATGTATGTAGCGATTGAAAACGGATACTTTACGGAAGAAGGGCTTGAACTTACGCTTGTTACGGGATTTGGTGCAGACAAAACCATGACTGCGTTATTGACGGGCGAGGCAGACATCGGATTTATGGGACCGGAATCGACAGTATACACATATCAGGGAGATATGGAAGACTATGCGGTAAATTTTGCCCAGTTGACGCAGAGAGCCGGCAATTTTGTTGTGGCAAGAGAAGACGATGATGCATTTACATGGGATAAATTAAAAGGCAGGACGGTGCTCGGAGGACGAAAAGGCGGAATGCCGCAAATGGTTTTTGAATATGTTCTAAAGAAGAATAACATTGACCCCCAAACAGATTTAAGTATTGATCAGAGTATTGATTTTGGCTCTACAGCAGCAGCGTTTTCGGGAGGACAGGGAGATTATACAATTGAGTTTGAACCCCATGCGACGGCACTGGAAGAAAAAGGCGACGGATATGTTGTTGCTTCGGTGGGAGAAGAGTCGGGATATGTCCCGTACACGGCATTTTGTGTAAGAAAGAGTTATCTGCAGGAAAATCCGCAGATGATTCAGTCATTTACCAATGCACTGCAGAAGGGAATGAATTATGTAAACAGCCACACATCAGCAGAAATTGCACAGGTTATCAGTCCGCAATTTGAAGAAACGGATGTAAGTACCATAGAAACAATTATAGAACGATATGCAAAGCAGAATACATGGAAAGAAAATCTTGTTTTTGAAGAGGAAGCATTTACCCTGCTTTTGGATATTTTGGCAGATGCCGGACAGATTACAAAACAGGTTCCTTATGCGGAACTGGTCAATACGGAATTTGCGAAAACGGCGTCAAAATAGTACAAAGGTATCGACAGGACTTTGAAATTACGTTATAATAAAATGCATACATGCCACACAAAAGATGTGGGATAACAAGGAGGAAAAAGATGGGAATTTTAACAAGATTTAAAGACATTATGGCTTCAAATGTAAACGCACTTTTAGATAAGTGTGAAGATCCGGAAAAAATGATTGACCAGTATCTTAGAAATCTGGAAAGTGATTATGCAAGTGTAAAAGCAGAGACAGCATCCGTTATGGCAGAAGAAAAAAGTGCAAAGCGTAAACTGGATGAATGTCAGGCGGAAATCTCCAAAATGACAGAATATGCAACAAAAGCAGTTGAGGCAGGTAATGACGATGATGCCCGCAAATTCCTTGAGAAAAAAGCACAACTTTCTGAAAAACTTGCAGTTCTTCAGAAAAACTATGATATTTCCAAAGCAAACAGCGAAAAGATGAAAGAAATGCACGCAAAACTGGAAGAGGACATTTCTGCCTTAAAGGCAAAACGTGACATGCTCAAAGCAAAAGTAAAAGTTGCGGAGACACAGAAGAAGATCAATAAACTGGGTGCAAGTGCCGATAAAGCAGGAAGCACACTTTCCGCTTTTGAGAGAATGGAAGAAAAGATTAATAAGATGACAGATGAAGCAGATGCAATGGAAGAACTCAATGCTTCTTCAGGTGCAGACGATGTGGATTCTTTAAGCAAAAAATATGACAGCGTAGGAACATCTTCCGGTGTAGAAGATGAACTTGCTGCTTTAAAAGCACAATTAGGAAAATAGTAAGTTACTTCAATAGGAGGTTTACAGTATGGGCTTATTTTCAAAACAGCTTGCCAACGTTATTGAATGGAATGAGGCAAGAGAAGGGATTCTGTTCTGGAAATGGCAGAATCAGGAGATTAAGAAAGGCTCCAAACTGATTATCCGCCCGGGACAGGATGCAATTTTCCTGTATAACGGAAGGGTAGAAGGAATCTTTGAGGATGAAGGAAGTTTTGATATAGAGT
>JAQXIR010000097.1 GCA_029007885.1 Lachnospiraceae bacterium
TTCTGTTCTTTATATTCTACATGGTAATAATTATTGACCCCGAATGTAACCGAATTGATGGAGGCGGGTCCTCCGATTAATCCCATTGCAACCGTAATCAGATACGGCATCTTCTGTAAAAATAAAATCGGTGTCAATAAAACGACTATGGTCTCTTTCGGTACATAGCGGATATAAAGTAAAAACATCAGTAAAAACAATACCAATACAACAAGTGCACATTCCGGAGCCAATGCAAAATAATGGAGAAGCATGAAAATACCGGAAAGTACCGCTGTCGCTTTGAGTGGCATAAAAGAACAGAATAATGCTGCCACAAGTACCACAACAATATTGTCAATCCGCTCCATATATCCAAGTTTACTGTTGATCATTAAAAAAATCACAAATGCCAGCAGAAATTTTAGTGCCGGAGCAAGATAAACCTCATTTTTTGAATAGAAATTCTTAATTACTTCTTTTGTTTCCAATAAACTAGACATTATATATTCCTTTCGGATGATATACGTTATTCATAATATTTAGACAGTTTCCTTAAATTGGCATAATACGTTTTCAGACTCTGTCTTGCCCGATTATAGCGGTAAGTTGCAAGAATATAGGATATCAACGTATAAACTCCTACAGTGACAACATAAATCAAGCCTATTTTTTTTACAAACTGTAAAATATCCATTTTGTAAATATCCTGTATGAAAAATTCAAAATCATACAGCATTCCCACTCCCATAATAACCCCGAATGCAATCGTTCCGCAGATAATGGCTTTCATTATCTGAAGACTGATATAGTCACTTCGGAAATATTTACTGATGGGAATGTATTTTTTCCCTTCATGTTTCTCATAGGAAGCGAGTTTTGTCATTAAAATAATTCTGTCTTCATTGATCATAGAACTCTCCCACTAATCCAGATAACGCATCTTAGGATTGGCATTTCTGTTCTGACCGGATGGCTGGGCAGGTTTAGGTTCCTGCGGTGTAATGGCACTTTTAAAACCGTTAGACATTTCCGCCTTGCATTTCTCACAGAATCTGCCACTCTTAATCGTCAATCCGCAACGTTCACAGGCAATCCCGATTGGTGAGTCCTCTGCAAAGCATAAGCGTTCTTCCCGAATCCACTGATTAATCTGCGAAGGTTCGACATTACACGCTTCTGATACGGTCGGAATATCCGCATATCGGTTCTCCTGAACAAACTTTTTCACTTCCTGAAATTTGGCTTCCATTTCTTCTCTGCACTGTGGACACAGATAAGGTCCCATGACATAATTAAAAAGCCGTCTGCATTTTCTGCAATTTCTGACATTCATAGCAAATCCTCCCTGATATAGCGTTTTTGTATAAATGTTCCTCTATAATCCTTCTCCCGCGGCAACTGTGATAAAAAAAACTCTTTTCACGCCGGCACGTTTACACTCCTTTGCAACAGCATCAATTGTTGCTCCTGTCGTGTAAATATCATCAACTACTATAATTGTCTTTAATTTTACATCATTTTGCCTGATTAGAAAAGCCCTTTTCAAATTATTTTGGCGCTGTATTCCACTTAATTTCTTAAGCGGGACCGTATTTTTTACCCGCCTGATATAGCTTCCGTAAACAGGAATCTGAATCCGCCTCGCAATGGCTTTTGCAAATTCCTCTGCCTGGTTGTATCCCCGCATTCTATATCGTTTTTTATGCAGGGGAACCGGAATCAGAGCATCGGCTCCTATTTGTGCAATTACGTCACCATATTGCTTTACCGCTTCCTTTGCATAAAATTTTGCATATTCAGCCCTGCCGGCATATTTAAAACGATACAGGCTCTCTTTCACCGTTTTGTATTCAAAAACACAGAAACCCCTTTCAAACTCGTGATGCTTCCTTGCACAATCATAACAGAACACTTCTTCATCACTTTTCACTTTCTTCCCGCACTTTAAACAGGTTGGCTCCCGAAGCGTTCTGATTTTTTTCATGCACGAAGAACACAGAGTTCCTTCTTCCGATACCACTGTATCGCATCCTGCACAACGATGTGGATAAAGTAAGGTAAGTACTTTATTTCCTATCT
>JAQXIR010000098.1 GCA_029007885.1 Lachnospiraceae bacterium
ACATTAACAATATCTCCGACAGTGACAAATATTGCGGCAACACCGACAGACGCGATTGATAAAGCGCTTAAAGCAGCAGGTATTAACTCCTATCAGTTAAAATCAAAGAATTGGAATGCAGCTTCCGGTAATGCAGTTGTAATTACTTTTACGGTAGCAGCCGACGGAAGTGTTTCTGCAGCACAGACAACTCCGACAGCATCGGCTACAGTTGACATTGTAAAAGGTCTTTACCAGTAATAAAGTAAAGGAAACTAACCTCTATGGACACAATATTACTTGCATTTTACATCGTCACCTTCCTTTTCGGAATTGTGATTGGAAGTTTTTTGAATGTGTGTATCTACCGGATACCCGAAAAAGAGAATATTGTGAAGGTAAGGTCACATTGTATGAATTGTGGTCATCTATTGCAGTGGTACGAACTTGTACCACTGCTTAGTTACCTGTTCCTTGGAGGTAAATGCAGAAAGTGCAAAGCAAAAATCTCCGTCCAGTATCCTCTTGTTGAGGCGTTGAACGGAATCTTATATGTAGGTGTATTTATGATTAACGGGATTAATGTAGATTCCCTACTCTACTGCCTGTTAACCTCTGCACTTCTTGTGCTTAGTATCATTGATTTCAGAACTTATGAGATTCCGATTGGAATCAACATTTTTATACTGACGGTGGGGCTGATCCATACAGTACTTCATTATCGGGACTGGTTAAATTATGTGATCGGCTTCTTCGCGGTCAGTGTTTTTCTTTATCTGATTATTTTAGTGACAAAGGGACGCGGTATCGGCGGCGGCGATATGAAACTGATGGCGGTATGCGGACTTATTTTGGGATGGAAAGAAATCATTTTCGCGTTTTTGTTGGGATGCATCATTGGTTCGGTGGTACATCTGATTCGGATGAGGGTGTCAAAGTGTGATCATGTACTGGCACTCGGTCCGTATCTTTCGATAGGCGTTTTTATCAGTATGCTCTGGGGAAGCGACCTGATTACATGGTATTTGGGACAGTTTTTATAAATTGATGAATTGATAAATTAAAACGGAATACAGACATGTAACAGCATGTTTATGGATAAATAGAAAGGGAAATTGATATGGCTAACAAAGTGTTATGTGTAGAAGTAGGATACTCTTTTACAAAAGTGTGCGAAATGGATTATAAGACCCATAATGCGCGAATCTACAATCGTTTTGAACTTCCGACTCCGCAGGGAGTGATTGTAGACGGTGTGATTCACCCGGAAGAACAGTTTGTGCGGTATTTAAAAATTAAAATTAAGGAAGAAAAAATCAAGACAAAGAAAGTCATCTTTTCGATTGCTTCTTCCAAAATTGCAACAAGAGAGGCAAAAATTCCTTATTGTAAGGAAAGCAGAATCCCGGATGTTGTGCGTGCAAATTTAGAAGAATACTTCCCGTTTGACAGCAGCCAGTATCTGATTTCCCACAGTATTTTAGGATTGGAGATGCCGGAAGAAGATGCTGATAAAAAAGGAAAAGTACAGCCAACCGGCTATAAATTGCTTCTGGTGGCAGTGCCAAAACAGGTAATTGAAAGCTACCGTCTTCTTGCAAAAGCACTTGAACTGGAATTTGAAACAACTGACTTTATGGTAAACAGTATCTATCAGGCAGCAAAAGAAGACAGTAGTGAAGGAATCCAGATGATTGTAAAGGCGGATGAAAAGTCTTCGCTGATACTTGTTATGAAAGACGGCAATATCGTCATGAACCGCAACGTTCCTTACGGTGTAGATGAAGGAATCACAAAAGATGGTTTTGATGCGGAAAAAGTAATGCCTGCTTTAAACGGAATTGCAAGAGTAGTGGACTACTATGCATCTACCCATTCCAGAGAACCGCTTGAACAGATTTGCGTCACCGGTCTTGGTGCGGATTCCGAAGAGTTTATTAAACTGCTCGGTGAAGAAGTAGGAATTCCGGCAAGAAAATTAAAAATTGTAGCAAAAGTAACGGCAAAGAGTCAGGCGAAGGAAATATCCAATCAGTTTATTTCCTGTATCGGTGCAGCCGTTTCGCCGCTTGCATTTTATACCGATAAACCGGAAGAAGGAGAAAAGAAAGGAAAAGGTGTCGATAAACAGATGTTGGCAGTGGCATTTTTAATTGTTTGTGCCATAGCTTCTCTTGTTTTAGTAATCGCTACTTTACTGCCTTATCTTTCCGAGCGCAAGAAAAAGGAAAATTACGAAGCCATCATAACCGATTTGCAACCGGTATATGATACCTATTTATCTTATAAGACATTGTCCGGTCAGGTGGATCAGTTAAAAGCACTTGACAATGAGACAAAGAATCGCAACGAAGAATTGGTTGATTTTATTAGGACATTGGAAAACAATATGCCCGCTACCTTCTGCTTAAACGATCTTACGGCAACAACAGAAGGCATCACATTAAATGTTACAGTTGCAACAAAGGAAGAAGCGGCAGTTGTTTTGGACGAACTGGGCAAATTGACATCGTTTAGTTTCGTAGATACCAATTCCATCAATGAACTGACAACAGAGATCGGGGAAACACAGTATTCCTTTACCGTTGATATGATTTATGCGCCGATCGAAGAAGAAACAACGGAGGAGGAATAGAACATGAATATGAAAATATCAAAAAGAGATCAATATTTACTGATTGCCCTTGCCGGTATCGTATTACTGGCACTTATCTGGTTTTTGGTTGCAAAACCGTTAAGTGAAAAAACGGATGCACTGAAAACAGAAAATATTACCTTAAAATCAACTTCTGAATTATATCAGACAATCAATGCCAACAGAACAGAATATGAGCAGGGACTCGTAACGTTACAGGAAGAAAAGGATGCAATCATCGCAAAGTATCCTTCCGATATTATTACAACCGATAAAATCATGTACCTTGCTAATCTGGAAAATTTCTATGTAAACGATATTGCTGTAGCAGGTATTGCAATGGCATCCCAGGAAGAAGTCATTCCGGGCAATGCGCAGGATTCTGCACAGACGGAAGCACCGACCGATGCAACGCAGGAAACGGTGGATGATATGGAAGGACAGATGGGTGAGAGCAATACAGATTTAACTGTTACGGAAACCGGTGTAAGCAATGGTACGGTAGAGAGCAATGTTGGGGTACATATGTATAAGATGCCGGTCAACTATACGTTCCGGGCAACTTATAATGGCGTGAAAAACATGCTCAACTACCTGTATGCACAGGGTGACAAGAAAAGTATTTACGGTTTGACACTTGCTTTTGATTCGGAAACAGGAAATCTTTACGGAAATATGGACTTGGATTTTTACTATATGCTCGGTCTGGAAAAAGCATATGAACCGACTTTAGTTCCGCCTGTCAGAAAAGGTGTGCCGAATGTTTTCCATACGATTAATGACGGGAACGTGAATGCCGTACTTGAAAATAATGAAGCAGACAATGCGGGGGATAACGAAGAGTAATATGAGCAGTAAAAAGGAGAATCGGAAACAACTGAATAATCAGGGTTTTACTTTGTTGGAACTCTTAGTGGCAATCGTCGTTTTATGTATTGTTTCCATTCCGCTGTTGCATGCGTTTGTGACTACGGCAAAAACGAATGGGAAAGCCAAAATTATGATGCATGCGACAGACGCTGCAGAAAACCTGATTGAGAATTTTGAGTATCAGAGTCTTGACGATTTGCAGGTGCGTTATCAGGCGAGTGATCAGAATACGGTAACGCTAGATGCAACCGGAAAATATACGTTTGAAATTCGCAATACAGCTGACATTCCGACAAAACTTCCGGACGGATATTATATGACGGTTACGGCAGACCCTAATTTATATCCGAATGCAAACAGTTTAAACCTTGCGGATATTAAGACGATGTCTTCTTCTGAGTCGGCTGTTTATACAATGCCGGCGCAATATGATACCGGGGTCTATGAAATGTTTGAACAGTGGAACAGAGAAGCTTATGAAGGTGATCCGACTTCATATGTAGACATGGATACGGCTTATTTCAGAGAAAACTTAAATCGACTGATAGAGGTTACAATTGATAAAGTAAAAACCGATAAAAATGATGTCGGGGAAGATGTCGATATTGTAAGAGTGAATCTTAAGATTACATATGAACTGAAAAATTATAAGGGAATTGTTCCGGTTTCCCGTAAAAAATATGTTTCTACGGAACTGGAAATGTTTAATAACCTTGCTTCCAAGCAGGCACTTTCCAATATTTATATCCTTTATAAACCGCGTTACTATGCCGCAATCTACGGGAAAGGTGATAACATTACCGTAAATAACGTACAGAATGTAAAGGCAAATCTTTTTGTGATTGCACAAAACGGTGCAGCGGATGAAGAACTAAGAACGCAGTATTTATCCGCCTCAAACGGCCTGCGTCTTACGGTTGTGGAAACGCCTGTATCTGCAGGATTTCCGGAAAACACAAAGGGAGCACTCACACTCTTTACCAATTTGAATGACGGAACACCTTACAGTTCCAAGTCAACAGAAAAAGGAAAAGTATTGTGTTTTTTGACATACCGAAACAGTGCGGGGTCACTGAAAGCGACATCTGACTATGCGACATCTATTTTAAATGCGCGTGGAATTGACGGAAAAGCATTAAACCCTGACCAGACAAAGATAAGAATTTATAAGACCATAACGACGGTCTATGATACTGAAGATAATAAAGTAGTAGAGTTAGACGGAACAAAACTGGAATAGTGAAAAGGTGAGTTTATTTTGAAAAAACAAAGTGAAAGTAGAAAACGAAAACTGCATGCTTTTAACAATCGTGGTGCTTCCCTGATTACGGTTATCATCACGATCGGTTTTGTTGCAATTTTAATCAGTATTCTGATGATGACATCTTTAATTAACTTTAAGATGAAACGTGTCAATGCATATGCAAAAGATACGTTTTACTCGGCAGAACAGGTGCTTGATGAAATCAATATAGGGTTGCAACGCTATATTTCGGATTCGTTAAGCAGCGCTTACGTTGATGTCATGGAAAACTATACGGATTATGATTCGGAAAAGAAAAATACCATCATGCAGACAAAGTACTATGAAAGCCTGTGGAGCAAATTAGAGGCAGACAGTGCTCACAAAACATATGATGTAGCAGTTTTGGAGAGTTTTTTGAAAGACTCCACCAAATGGCGCGGGGATGAAGAAAAAGGATACGGTGCTATCTTACGTGTCATGAATCCTGATGGGACGCTGTCTACAACAGGTGA
This sequence comes from Lachnospiraceae bacterium, assembly GCA_029007885.1. Lineage (GTDB taxonomy): Bacteria > Bacillota > Clostridia > Lachnospirales > Lachnospiraceae > RGIG8767. The sequence continues at coordinate 5,243 of JAQXIR010000098.1, forward strand.
TTTGCTGACCTATGATAAACGCGGAATCGTGCTGAAAAATCTGCGAGTTTATTATAAAGACAGCAAAGGATTTGTCTCCATCATTCAGACAGACATTCGATTGGCATATCCTGATTTTGATTTTGCATCGTCTACTGTACTGCCGGATGTACCGGAATATTGTCTGATTGCGGACGGTGGCGTCGAATTTACGGCAAATGCAGGGAAAATGGTACTTACCGGAAATATTTATGCCGATTCTGTTGCGGCAAACGGTACCCGTTCAGATAACAAGATGAAACTTACCCATAAGGGAATCGGCGAAGTCGTGGTAAAGCACGATATGAATTTGAAGAATGCTTCCTTTACGAATGAAGAGAATGCAACATTATGGGCAGAAAATGTTGTTGCGGACAGCAGTAATGTTTCGCTGAACGGATTTTCCAACCTTGCGGATGATTTGAATATTAAAGGGGATGGAAGTGTTATTTCGATTGCCGGTATTTATAATGGTTACGGCAACAGTATTTTGAATTCGGATGCGAGCAGTGCCATTCTTGTTAACGGTACGAATTCTACGCTTGATTTATCGGAAATTACAAGAATTACATTGGCGGGTCATGCATATGTAGGGACCAAAAAAGAAGCGGAAGAATCCAAAGAGGAAGATACAGAAGAGGAAACCACGGAAGAAACGGCAAGCGGAGATGTTTACACGGGAGAATCCGTTGCAATAAAAAGCAATCAGTTAATGTATCTGGTTCCTGCTGAATGTATCGGCGTAAACAAAATAAACGGCACTTCCGTATATAATAAAAACCCGCTGACAAAAACAGAATATGAAGAGATTACATCAAATCCCGATATTTATGATGAAGTTTCCACAGATGTCAGAGTTGATAAACTGGGAGGAACTTTAAACGGATATATTGCTATGAAGAACGGAGTTCCGCAGCCGGAGAGAGTTTTTGTACAGACATCCGAAAGTTCCCAGACACTTGTGTATTATTATATTAATTTCCCGGATGAAGATACGGCAAACAGTTATTTCATTCAATACTATAATGCCAATAAGGATTCCATTGATTATTATATGAAGCATTATGTAAAGGAAATTAAATTCCCGAATACAACTTCACTGCTTCGTCTGAAACTGGCAGGAAATGCAATTAAAGGGGATGATGAGATGGGATATTCCATCAACAATGCGATGATGACCAACGCCTCATCCAAACTCTCTTCCAATCAGGAACAGTATGATAAGCAGTTTGCGGCACTTTGCACAAAATTGATGCACAGCTACAGCGAACTGATTGATCTTGTGGAAGAACCCAATAAAGAAAAACAGATTGTTTATGAAAATATTGTAGACAGCCAGAAGATAAAAGAATTTGTAGACAATTCCCCTTATAAAGTCGGAACAAACGCAGTTCTTACGGGAACGGAGGGAACAGCAATTGTTGCGAAAGGTGATTATGTTGTTACAGACGCGAATGTTCATCTTGTAATTGCAGAGGGAAATGTGTCGGTAGGAGTCAACGATTTTAAAGGAACTGTTTTATGCAACGGTAAGGCGACAATCCCAAGCAGCAATGGAAAGGTAACAGTTTCACCTTCGACTGTAAAAACAATGATGCGCTATTCCCAGAAAGTCGGAGAGGAAAACATCATGGTGGCAAGTGTGCTTCGTGACGGAGGAGACTTCTCCTTTATTACATCCGATGATACGGAAGGAAGAAAGAAAGCAGATTCACTGGCAGACTTAATTGTGTATGAGAATTGGAAGAAAGAGTAAAACTTTGATGAAAAAGGATAACAGAGGATTTTCGTTAGTGGAATTGATTGTAGTAATTGCCATTATGGCGGTAATGGTCGGCATACTTGTTTTTTCCATGAGTATTTTGACCGGTGCACAGGCAAGAGAATGCGCACAAAAGGTGAGCAGTCAGTTGGATTCCACCAAAACCGGAAGTATGAGCCGCTACGACGAGACTATGGAATTGTCCTATCTGGAAAAGGGTTCTATAGAAGAGGTTAATTCGGACGGATTTTATACAAAAAGCAGTGTATACAGTATTAATAAATATGCTGCCGGTTATGAGATTACAGAACCGGTCTATCGCAAAGTAGGAACTTCGAAAGTGAAAGTTACCGTATACTTGAAAGACGGTTCTTCCTATGAAATCGGAAAAGATGCAGGGAAT
>JAQXIR010000099.1 GCA_029007885.1 Lachnospiraceae bacterium
CTAAGTCCCGTTCCGTAATCGGCAAGTATCCGTTTTGTTCTAATATTTTTGCGCTTTCCCCTACTGCCTGATATGCCGTCGGAGAATTTTCAATAAAAGTAAGCAAATCCATCTTATTTGTCTCCTTCCAAATGTACTACCGTCATCTCATGATGCATTGCCGGGAGTATTTTCTCTATCAGGTCTTTCGTCGCAATTTTAAGACTGGAGGTATTTATACACGGATGACATCCGAAATATTCACTCGTAAGAACATCTTCATCAATCAATAGTCTTACTCGGTTTTCCGTATCATTCATCAATCCCAAAACGCTCACTGAGCCCGGCGTAATATCCAGATATTTTTCCATATCTTCCGGTCCTGCAAAAGATAATCTCGCACTTCCAATCTGTCCTGAGAGTTCTTTTGTCTTAAACACTTTATCTCCCGGCATCATCAGCAGATAAAATTCTGTTTTTTGCCGGTTACAGAGAAATAAGTTCTTACAAATATAAATTTCCAGTATCCGGTCAATACCAACACATGCCTCCATTGTATCAGTCGCTTCGTGGTCAACACGATAATAGTCAATCCCAAGTTTATCAAGCATCTGATAAACACGCACTTCTTTGGGGAGTCGCCCCGTCATGTCTTTTGGACTTCCTTTATATATTTCCATCTTATTCTCCGTTTCTGCACCAGTTTAAAACCATTTCAAATTCATCTTCATAAATGCAATGTTTGATGCTGTTATGGCGAATCCTTTCCATGCATTCTTCCACTTCCACAAAGCAAACACTCTCTATCTCTTCTTTTTGCAAGGCCAGATCTTTTTCCTCAATATCACGACATAACACGTATACATTCATAACCTGTTCATCTATAAAAGGTTTCCCGTAAAAGACTTCCCGTGCCGCTTTTTTTCGGCGTCCAACAAAATGCAGTTCCTCAGGTTCTGCTTCTATTTCCAGTTCTTCTTTCAGTTCCCGCAAAGCCGATTCCAAAAAATCAACTCCCGCCGGTATATGTCCCGCAGAAGAAATATCATAGCAGTCCGGATAAGAATCTTTCTGATGACTTCTCTTTTGCAGTAAAACAAAATATTGGTTTCCCTGTCTCTTGACAATCCAGACATGGGATGTCCGATGGAGACCTCCGTAGCGGTGTGCAACACTACGTTCCCTGATCAGTCCTGTCGGATTGCCGTTTTCATCACAGATATCAAAAAGTTCCATTGGTTTACCGTCTAAGACAGCCTGTACCATTCTATCCTTTTCATATACCAGTTTCAAAGAAAAGAACGGCGCATCATCTTCTAACAGTTTTAGGAAAATGTAATCTCCTTCCCAAAGGTTCATCGTAATAAAACGTTCTTTCGGCACCCACTCTAATACGCCTTCATCGCATTCTGTCAAAGTCCCCGTAAATGCATCTGCCGTATAAAGGCACATATATTCCGCAATCCCGTCTGTTGTCACGAATGTAACAATTCCCCGAAAGCGGTACTGTGTAAGGGTAAGTCCTGTCTCTTCTTTCACTTCCCGAAGAAGACACTCTTCCGGACTTTCTCCATATTCAAAGTGTCCACCGATTCCAATCCATTTATCCCGATTAATATCTGATTCTTTCTTAATTCTGTGCAGCATCAGATAGGAGTTATCTTTCTCAATATAGCATAGTGTTGTTAATTGGCTTTTCATATATTTTTCTACTCCATGACTCTGCTCCATATTCTTTAAAAATTCTCCCTTGTAATATTCTTTGCCCACTTATTACTGTAATAGTGCTTAAGCACCCACGGCCATTTTACAAATTCATCCGTGCACAGTAAGAAATAAACCGCCTGTACCGGAAGTTTCAATACAAATGCCGCGAGAAATCCAAGTGGAACAGCATACGCCCACATATCAATCGTATCACACACAAATCCAAAACGACTGTCTCCACCGGCACGAAATACACCTGCTATTAATGTTGTATTAACAGCACTTCCCATAATATAGTAAACATTAATCCAAAGCATAAACTTCAGATAATGTATTGCAGTTTCCGTAAGCTGCGCGTGAGCCAATACAAACGGCATCATAGCAAGAACCATCATTCCTCCCAAGAATCCAAACAAGATGGCCAATCTTAACAAGGTATGGCTGGCTTTTTTGGCATCTTCGATTCTGTTTTCTCCAAGAATTTGTCCCAAAATAATTCCTGTTGCATTTCCGATTGCAAAACAGAATACACTTCCAAGATTTCTTACCACGTTTACAATAGAAAAGGCTGCAATCGCATCCGATCCCAAGTGACCTAAAATGACGGAGTACATGGAAGTACCCAGGCTCCATATCAGATTGTTTCCGACTGCGGGAAGTGACATAGCGATAAAATCTTTCATCAGTTGCGGATGTCTTTCAAGCATCGGTTTCCATGCAAATTTTACATTCTTTGAACGGGCAGATACAATCATACAAATAGCAAGCGACATTCCTCTTGAAATCGTCGTGGCGAGTGCAATTCCTGCAATTCCAAGTTTCGGAAGTCCGAACAATCCAAAGATAAAAACTGCATTCAGCACAACATTTCCAATCAGTGCTACACTGTTTATTATCGTACTGACTGTCACTCTGCCGATACTTCTCAAAACAGCCAGATATACTTCCGAAATTCCCCATAGTAAAAAGCAAGGTGCTGCATAACACAGATACACGGCTCCCAATTGTATCAGGGTTTCGTCATCGGTAAATACCCGCATCATCCATTCCGGTATGATCAGGGCTGCAAGCGTAAATATAACTCCGAAACCAATAGAAAAGCGCATTGCAATTCCTTCCACCCGGTGTATGGTTTTAAGATCACCTTTTCCCCAATACTGGGCACACAACATTGTCACACCACTGCCAAGCCCATAGAAAAACATAAATGCGACCGAGGCATACTGCGTTGCCAAAGAACCGGCAGAAAGAGCATCCTGTCCAACATAATTAAGCATAAGAACATCTGCCGAATTTACGGCAGCACTTAAAAGATTCTGAATAACAATTGGCAGTGTAATCACAAAAATCTGCCGGTATAATGACTGCATATTCTTCGCCTTGTGAAACATCTTATTCATTGCTCCCTATTATCAAGTCTTTGCATTGCCTTTTTAAACTGAATCGTAAATAATGTTACCGTGGTTGTGACTGCGAGGAAATCTGCAACCGGTTCTGCCATAAAAACTGCTGTTTCCTTATCTGTCATCAATTGCGGAAGCAGATAAATCAGAGGAATCAAAAGAATTATTTTTCTAAGCAGTGCTAAAAACAGTGAACTTTTCGCATTTCCAATCGCAATGAAAGTCTGTTGGCAGGCAACCTGTGCCCCAAATACGCAGGCAACTGCCATGTAAATTTTAATCGCACGGCAGGTATATACCACCAGCTCCGGATCGTTATTAAAAATCCTGATATACATTTCCGGAAAGAGTTGAACGGTTGCCCACAAGACTGTTGAGTAAATCAGACAGGAAGTTAACAGCAACGCAAATGT
>JAQXIR010000100.1 GCA_029007885.1 Lachnospiraceae bacterium
CATCATAAAGAATTCCACAAAAATGAATTCCTTTGCCTCTTTTAGTTCTGTCAGAATCGCCCCCATAACCTCTTCTCCCAGCGGATAATATTTCATGGAGGAATGTGCATATGTAGGATAGCCACCGATTCGTTCCAGATAATCTGACAATTTTTCCAGATCGGAATGTTCTTCATAAATGGCTTCTTTTACCTCTGTTTCCTGCGTCACTAGGGAACGGCTTTCCAGGAACACCTGCTTCTGAACTTTTTTAGGAAAAATGGTTCCGATATTATATTTGACATACAGGTATAGCAAAGATCCACCGATTGGGAACAATGCAATCGGAATAATCCATGCAATTTTATAGGACGGGTTCGAGTCATTGTTAATAATAGCGATAAGAACAATGACTGCCAGTAAAGTGGAACCTTCAAAAAACAGATGTGCATATCGGCTAACCCATGCAAACATCAGGGCAAGCAGCGCAATCTGCGCTGCCAAAAGAAGCATTGTCATCAGTATATCACTGAACAGGACACGCTTTGCATAGTAAAATGTCGTATGTTTAATGGCCTGCCCGATATGATTTCCCTTTCGTTCCCGATTACCTGTATCCCGCATATCCTTCACCTATTTTTCTACTACAATCTTTTGCCAGTTTGTTTCCTTGTCATAATCCTTCGAAAATCCGTCATCCCTATACAGTTCATATTCTGCCTTTTTGTCTGCAAAGTCCAAATAGGTCAGCTGACTCTCCATATGGTCTACACAGTCTGCCTCTTTGGCAAGCGGCAGTAATTTCCCTTTTCTGATAAAAAATACAATCTCATCCAATTCCACTGAAATATAATGGTCGCCTGCCGGCAGAATTTCTTCTTCCCATTCCCCTGCCGAATGCATCCGGATTAATTTCATTTCTTCCGGAAGATATACATAGCGTCCCGTTGCATTCTGTGTATAAACCGGTGCAATCATAATACTGTCACCGACAAGCAGCTGGTCTTCAATTTCTTTTACCCGTTTATCCTCCGTATATACAAATGCAAGCGGTAAAAACATCATTTCATTTCTTAATACTGCTTTCATATATTCACTGTATATATATGGCAGTAACGCATATCGGATACCGATTAAACGTCTAAATGCATCCGTATCATCAAAGCAGTACGGTTCCTGTCTTCTGGTTCCGAGTGCTGAATGGTTGCGCATAAGCGGTGTAAAAACACCGAGACTAAGCCATCGCAGCAAAAGATCCTGCGAAGTATTGTCCCCGAATCCTCCAATATCTGCTCCGATAAATAAAAAACCGCACATATTAAGGGATGGTAACATTTTTAAATTCAACAGAAGATGTGACCACCATGACTGGTTATCTCCCGTCCAGATTCCGCTGTAACGATGCATACCGATATAGGAAGAACGTGAAAACATCAAAATGCGCTTGTCAGGCATAAGGCGTTCAAATGCTTCTCCCGCAGCACGTGTCATATTGTATCCGTACAGGTTATGGATCTTATCGTGCCGTATTTTTTTCCCGTTTACATTATGATAAAAACTTCTGTAATCCTCTTCGTTATTAGAAATTCCTTTTACAAGATCCATCATTTCAAAGTACGAATGAATATCCAGATTTTTCTTTCTCAGTTCATCCAGCCGTGCAAAAACATGGTCAAGATTCTTTTCCGAATAAAAGAGTGCCGGCTCATTCATATCATTCCAGAATCCTTCAATTCCCTGTTCCAAAAGGAAACTGTATTTTTCTCCAAACCATTCTCTTGCTTCTTTGTTCAGGAAATCGGGTAGGTATACTTTTCCGGGCCATACGCCAACCGTAAAATTATTTCCATCCTCGTCTTTGCAGAAATAGTCTTTTGCTACTCCTTCTTCGTATACATCATATCCCTCTTCAATCTTTACGCCTGCATCGATAATCGGAACAAGACGCACCCCTTTTTCCTTCAGCTCTTTTGCAAGTCCTGCCAAATCGGGAAAGGTTTCCCGATTCACTGTGAAGTCCTTGTAGCGTTCCATATAGTCAATGTCCAGATATACAGCATCCAGTCCAATCTTGTTGTTGCGGAAATTCTCTACCACTTCCCGCACTTCTTTCTCATCATTATAACTCCATCTGCTCTGTCCGTATCCGAACGCCCACATTGGTGCAACATAACTTCGTCCGATTAATTCCCGAAACTGTTTTACGATTTGCGTTACAGAAGCACCATCAATCAGATACAGGTCATAATTTTCATCTTCCGTAGAAATTGTTAAAAGATCGGTTTTGGTAAATCCGATGTCAAAGACCGCTTTTCCCGGGTAATCAAGAAACACTCCGAATTTTTCGTCACTGTCAACAACAAAAAAATTGTGTGCTCCATATAAAGAACGCTTTCCTTCCGTATGTAGCGGATCATCGCTGCAGTTGCTTTCATAAACAAAGCCTCTCTTATTGATTCCACGGATATTCTGTCCCAGTCCATATACAATATCCTCTTTTTTTAGCGGGCACACAAGCATTCCCGTTGTTTCATTCCTGTCCAGATACGGTATTTCCCCTGTTTCTTCCTTTATTGATAAAACAACTGCCTCTGTTTCAAATGGAGTCCCTATTCTATACTTTCTTATCATTTTCTTTCCTCTCCCTATTTTTTATTGAAAAAGAAGATGTAATGAGCATTCCCGTCGCGGAACCGTTCCATTCACATCTTCTTTTATCATCACTGCTTCATTTTACCACTTTTATCATCCACAAATTTTGTAACATCATTAATCATAGCTAAGAACATTTTTCGTTTCCCGTCATTTGATACATTTTTGATTTTTGTATGTAGCCAAATGGTGGTGCCGTCGTGGCAATTGCGCCTGTAAAGTCCTTCGCCGATCATGCCATTTTCTGCATCATCAAACATCTTCATCACAATCGGGCGGTCTTCTTCCGGTATCCAGCCGAGCAGGTATAGTCCGTCAAAGTAAAACTCTTTTCGGTTGGAATGAACCATATCGTAGTATCCGTCCGTTGCACGAATCAGTTCAATCTGATTCTGTTCTTTCTCATAAAGGCCGCAGGCAGAAGGAATATCTGAATACAAATCGAAGCCGCGTGTTCCTGATTTCCATAATTGTTCAAAATCAAGATAAATATCCGGTTCCTTTTGTACAAGTTCTTCTTTCGGGGCAATCCTAAAGCCGCTCTCCAGATACTTTTCAAAGTCCTGCCGCGACATCGGTTTCGCGTAATAATACCCCTGAGCCATCGTACAGCCGATGCTCTTCAAAAATACTACCTGTTCCTTTGTTTCAACGCCTTCCACAATTGCCGGAATTCCAAGCCACTTTGCCATTCTTACAATTGCTGACATAATGCTGGTTCCTTTTTCCTGATTGGAATTACCGGACAAAAAGTTTAAGTCAATTTTCAGTACATCTACCGGAACATCTTTTAACATATTCAGCGATGAATAACCGCTTCCGAAATCATCCATCTCTACCCTAAATCCCAGTTGTTGCAGTTGTTTAATCGTCTGTATCATCAACTGCGGATTTTCCGTATAGGCACTCTCCGTTAGTTCCAGTTCTAAAAGTCCGTTCGGAATCTTGTACTTCTTGACAATCTTACTAAGTGTATCACATAGCATGGGATTATACATGTTTACACGGGAAACATTCACCGAAATCGGTGGAATTTCTTTTTCATCATCGAGTCGTTTGCGGATAAATGCGCATGTTTCCTCCCATACATAAGCATCCAGTTTCATAATAAAACCGTTTTCTTCAAAAACAGGAATAAATTCTCCCGGCGATATCATTCCTTTTTCCGGACTTACCCATCTTACCAGAGCTTCCGCTCCGATAATACTGTTATCATCCAGACTGTGCTTTGGCTGAAAATACACAACAAATTCTCTGTTTTTCAGTGCTTTATTCATGTGCTGGGTAATTTCCTGTTCCCGCATTTTTTTATCATGCATATTATTGTCATAAAAAGCACAATGTGTTACATAATTGCCTTTCACGGATTTCAGTGCCATATTGGCACGGTCACACATGATGGAAACATTCAGTTTTTTTTCATCGCAAAGATAAATTCCAAATGTGACCAGTATCTCGAAATTAATCTGGTACTCTTTAATCGCTGTTTCAATCAGATTGATATATTGAAACATTCTGGATTCTTCATAAGGGCAACAAACCGCAAATAAATCAGCATGAATACGTCCGTAAATGCTGTGTGGTTCATGTGTAAAAATCTCCATCAACACGGAGCCGATATAACTAAGAAGTCTGTCCCCCTCTGCCATTCCCATCAATTCATTAATCATGGTCAGGCGGTTAATGTCCATCTCTAAAATGGCAAACCGGATTTTGGGATTTTCATCAATCAGCTTCCTTGCTTCCTGATAAAAGTACTCCTTTGTATAAACTCCTGTCAGACGGTCTATTCTATTATGCTCTTCCACTCCACTGCTACGCATCGGGAATCCTCCATAATTTGCCTATTATCTATTATCTCTTATATTTACCTATTTTATTACATTTTAACCAATTTTTCAAGCAATCATCATTTTCATTTATGCAACTTTATGGATATGTTTTGCCTTAATGATGAAACAAACGCACTCCGTTAAAGACCATTGCCATACCATATTTATTACAGCATTCAATAACAGCATCATCTCTGATAGAGCCGCCCGGCTGTACAATATATTTTACACCGCTTTTTTTCGCACGCTCCACATTATCGCTGAATGGAAAAAAGGCATCAGAGCCAAGTACCGCATCATCCATCTGATCCAACCACGCTCTCTTTTCTTGTGCTGTAAATACCTCCGGTTTTTCTTTAAATACTTTCTGCCATGCGCCTTCTGACAATACATCCATATACTCGTCACCGATATAATTATCAATCGCATTATCACGATCCGCACGTCCGATAGAATCCACAAACGGAAGCGACAATACTTTCGGCGACTGACGAAGCAGCCAATTATCCGCTTTATTTCCTGCCAGTCTTGTACAATGTACACGCGACTGTTGTCCCGCACCAATTCCGATTGCCTGACCGTCCTTAACATAACATACGGAATTGGACTGCGTATATTTTAATGTAATCAATGCAATTTTCATGTCCCTCTTGGCATTTTCGGGAATTTCCTTGTTTTCTGTTACTACATTTTCAAGCAGAGAGTCATCTATTTTTACTTCATTTCTTCCCTGCTCAAATGTTATCCCGAATACATCTTTGTGTTCAACCGGTTCAGGACGATATGCCGGATCAATCTGAATTACGTTATAATTTCCTTTTTTCTTTGCTTTTAAAATTTCAAGTGCTTCCGGTTCATATCCCGGTGCAATCACGCCATCCGATACTTCTCTTTTGATTATTTTTGCAGTCGAAACATCACAGATATCGGAAAGTGCAATAAAATCGCCGAAAGAAGACATTCTGTCTGCGCCTCTTGCTCTTGCATATGCGCATGCAAGAGGTGACAGTTCTCCTAGGTCATCCACCCAATAGATTTTCTTTAATACATCACTCAGTGGAAGTCCTACTGCTGCACCCGCCGGTGAAACATGTTTAAATGAGGTGGCTGCCGGAAGTCCTGTTGCCTCTTTCAGTTCCCGCACCAACTGCCAACCGTTAAACGCATCCAGAAAGTTAATATATCCCGGTCTTCCGTTTAACACTTCTATCGGAAGGTCTTTCCCGTTATTGCAGTAAATCTTTGCCGGTTTCTGATTCGGATTACAACCGTATTTTAATGTAAATTCTTTCATCCTTTTCTCTCCATTTCCCGTAATGAACGTTCTTTGTTTATGCCTGATGCTTGTTTACGATTCTTGTTTCATATTTTAAAGTTTCCAGATTAATAAATCTGACGAACAGGGATACTTTGTTATCTTCGTTCAAATTATCCCAAAGTAATTTTGTAAAATCATCAATATCATTTTGAATTCCGATTAATTTCGGTTCTCCTTCAAAACTAGGCAGCGGGTTGCCGTCACACTGATAGGTATGGATAAAATGTCCTTCGCCCGCAACAGGATTCTCATATGCAAACGTATAACGGTTACATGCATCCGGATTTCCGTTATTGCTCTTTAAAATGGACATTGCGTAATTATATTTATCTTTCTCTATATGCATAATACCGGAAATACGAGGGGTATAGTTCGGTCCGTCCGGTTCAAACTCACGACATCTCAAAGACTGCTCAAATGTAAGTTGGCAATCCATTCCCTCATAAATGGTGTCGGTCTGGTCACCGTTTGTGACAATTGTCTTATTTCCCAGAACTCTTACCGGAGCATAGATAATCAACGAAGGATCTGTTAATTTTGAAGGGTCAAATGCCTGTGTGCGGATTCCCTCCCCTTCTTCTACAAAGATACGGTTACGACTGTTCTCACTTCTTCCCATGATAAAGTATGCTGTCACCGCATACTTCCCATCCTCTGATTTTCCAATGATAATTCCTCTTCCCGGATATGCATTGGAATTTAATTCTGCTGCAATGTCTCTTTTTTCCATTGTTCTCTCCTTTTTTCAATAGTCTTTCCTTTTCCGGTAATAAAAAAACGGCCTTTCCGGACATGTAACACAAATCTCCGCTCTGCGGAAATTCAAGTTCTGCCCAGACGGCCGGCTTAGCTTCATAAATACTTCATGTGGTCAATTCCACGGCAGTTTTACCTGCATTCCGTCAGTTGTATTTATTCAATAAGATAGTACCATTTAAAATGCGTGCATGCAAGACGTAAATCATATTTTATGCAAACAAAGCCATGATCAGAGTTCCTATCACCATCAGACACAAACCGCAAAAACCCTTTTTCGTTAGTTTTTCCCGGAATACCACATAAGAAAACGCAACAGAAACCAGTATACTCAGCTTATCAATCGGAACAACAACACTGACAATTCCATTTTGGATGGCATAATAATAACATAACCAGGAGGCTCCTGTCGCGACACCTGAGGATGCAATGAAAAGGAGTTCCTTTCTGTCAATCTGTAAAACCTGTTTCTGTTTTCCTTTCATAAAGACA
>JAQXIR010000101.1 GCA_029007885.1 Lachnospiraceae bacterium
TTTCCGTAAACCTTTTTTTCTTTGTGCTTTCATGGATTTTACTGGCAGCAATTACAGACCTGACGAGCAATCACAGGAAAAGAGTAATATTTGCCGTCTGCGCATGCTTCGGCTTTTCCCCTGCAGTATTCAGCGGAATTACGTTTATCCGCATGTATATGATGCTGACATGTCTTTGCTTTTTACTTTTGTATATCCATATCAGAGCAATTCATTATGATAAAAGGAACTTTTTGCAATATTATATTCCGATTCTTATCGTTACGTTTTTAGGATTTTTGACGCACTACTATTTTGCCGTATTTTTATTCTTTGCAGCAGCGGCAACCTTCCTTTTTATGATTATAAAAAAAGATTTGAGAAGACATGCGACCTGCTATGCGGCATCGGTAGCGGGAGGACTTCTTGCAGCGGTTGTCGTGTATCCTTCCTGCCTGGCTCATATTTTCAGGGGATATCGGGGAACTGAGGCTATGGATGCCTTTTTTGATATCGGAAATATTACACAGAGGCTGTCGTTCTTTTTCGGACTGACAAATGAATATGTATTTGGAAACACTTTGTATTTTCTGATACTGACGATTCTTTTACTTGCAATGACCTGCTATTATTTTGCAAAACGTAAGAGCGCAAATGCAGTATCGTCAAAGTGGTTTTCAATCAATAAGCGGGAAACGGCATTAATTGCAATCACAACTATCGGATATTTTCTGGTTGCGGCAAAAACAGCTCTTTTAAATGCGGAAGAAGCAATTCGGTATGAAATGCCGATTTATGGGCTGCTCATACTGTTGTTTATGCTTTCGCTGGATATCTTGTTGAAAAAATTGGAAGAACAAAGCGGTTTTAAGAAAACAGGGACTCTGTTTGGCGTGCTGCTTGTAATAACGGTAGCAGCGGAAATTTTTGGTTTGTGTTCGGATAAAGTACAATTTCTTTATCGGGAGGATGAACAAAACGTTGTGTGGGCATCCAACCACGGGGAGGAAACGATTGTATATCTTTACAATCCGGTGAATGAGTGGATGATTTGGGATGATGCCGAAGAATTGATGCAGTATGACAGAATCTTTTTTGTCAGTATGGAAAATGAAAATCCGGTAGCGGATGAGAGTCTTCTTACGGCAGAACATATCTATGTGTATGCGGCACGGAGTGAAAAAAGTGATGCAATTTTGCAAAATCTGAAAAGTGACGGCTCGTTTGCAACATGTAACAAAATAAGAGAACTTCGATACTGTGACTTATATGAACTGAAATAGGGAAAGGTAATATCCGGAATGAATAAAAAGAAACACCTGATTCATGCAGGAATCAGTTTTTGCGTGACTTTCGCAATGATGAATATCGGAAGAATTCCCACGACCAGCGTAGTGCTTCTGTGTGTGTTTGCGGGAAGCTTTCTACTGTTTGAGAAAACAGATTTGTCCATGGAAAAGAGAGAACAAAGATGTGCGGGCGTGACCGCGGCTCTTTTTACACTTTTTACTATTCTGGCAGATTATGCGTATCTTTCGGGAGATTTAACCAGCCGACTTTTTATTACAGCCTACCTTTTTCTCACGGCAGCAGGTTTGTTTTTTCTTTTCCGCTTCTTTATCCTGCTCTTTTTAAAAGCACAATCTGAAATCATTTTGTTTGAAGGAGAGCATCCGTTTCCGACTAAACTTTTTATTGTGTTTACAGCAATTCTTTTTCTCTGTTTTTTACCGTTTCTTTTGATGAATTTTCCGGCAGTTATGACACCGGACAGTTTAAGCCAGTATCGACAGGTTATCGGAACGGAAATCTATAGCAATCATCATCCATGGCTGCACACGATGCTGTTTAAACTATTTTACGAGATTGGATTTGCGATAAGCAAAGATACCTATATTGCGATTTCATTTTACACGGTTTTTCAGATGATTGTGACAGCATGTTGCGAGAGCTATGCCTTAGCAGCTTTACATGAAATCGGACTAAAGAAAAAGTACTGCATCGCAGGACTTATCCTGTTCATTATTTGTCCGTATCATCTGCTGTATTCCGTGACAATCTGGAAGGATATCCTGTTTTCGATGGCAGTACTTGTACTGACG
>JAQXIR010000102.1 GCA_029007885.1 Lachnospiraceae bacterium
GGTAACGGTAATCAACATTATGCAACCAGTACCATGCAGGCTCCTAAATATGCACAGCCCGGTCAACCGGCAAAAGAATTGAATCTTTTATTGGAACTAAAAGTAATTGCAGATGTCGGACTTGTCGGATTCCCAAACGTAGGAAAATCCACGTTCCTTTCGCGTGTTTCCAATGCACGTCCCAAAATTGCGGATTATCACTTTACAACCTTAAATCCAAATCTTGGTGTCGTAGATTTAGAAGACGCAAAGGGATTTGTCATTGCAGATATTCCGGGATTGATTGAAGGTGCTTCTGAAGGGATAGGACTTGGTCATGAATTTTTGCGTCATATTGAGCGGACAAAAGTTATGATACATGTTGTTGATGCAGCCGGTACCGAAGGCAGAGACCCTATTCAGGATATTTATGCAATCAATAAAGAACTTGCTTTGTATAATGAAGAAATTGCCAGGCGCCCACAGGTCATTGCTGCAAATAAAATAGATGCCGCGCCGGATGAAATAGAAAGTATCATCAAACGGATTTCTGATGAATTTGAACCACAGGGATACAAAGTTTTTCCTATTTCAGCTGTAAGCGGAGAAGGTATATTACCATTATTATATTATGTCCGCAGGCTCCTGGACAGTATTCCGGATGAACCTATCACATTCGCACAGGAATATGATCCGCAAGTGCTTGCATTTAGTGATGAACCATATACAGTTTCTTATGATGAAGAAAATAAGGAATATGTTGTAGAAGGACCTAAAATCGAAAAAATGCTTGGATATACGAACCTCGATTCAGAAAAAGGTTTCTCTTTCTTCCAAAAATTCTTAAAAGAGAACGGTATTTTGGAGGAACTTGAAAACCTCGGTATTGAAGAGGGCGATACTGTCCGCATGTATGGATTATCTTTTGATTATTATAAATAGTGTTTAACAGAAAGGAATTTGCAGAAAATATGACAAGTAAACAAAGAGCATATTTAAAGAGTCTGGCAAGTGTTATAGATCCGATTTTTCAAGTTGGGAAATCCTCTTTAACACCCGAATTTACGGAAGCTGTTTTAGAATCTTTCAATACACATGAATTAATTAAAATTAACGTTTTAAAAAATTGTATGGATGACCCGAAAGAAATCGGTGCTGTACTGGCAGAAAGAACTCATTCACAAATTGTTCAGGTTATTGGCAAAAAAATTGTTTTATACAAAGCAAATAAAGATAATCCCAAGATTATCCTTCCCAACTAAAAAATAAATCAGTCTCATATAGAAAGGGGAACGTATTATGAAGACAGATAAAAAAGTTGGTATTATTGGTGGAACCTTTAATCCTATCCATCTCGGACATCTGATTTTAGCAGAACGCGCGTATGAAGAATTCCAATTGGATGAAATTCTTTTTATTCCAACCGGAATTTCCTATTTTAAAGACCCTGCAACGGTACTGGACAGTAAAACAAGAATTACTTTGATTGGTGATGCCATTGGGAACAATCCGCATTTTGCTTTATCAACAATTGAGACAGAGCGTCCCGGCAACTCCTATACCTACGAAACCTTGGAAGAGTTGAAAGCATGCAATCCCAATACCATTTATTATCTGATTATTGGGGCCGATTCCTTATTCCAATTGGAAGAATGGAAGTATCCGGAACGTATCATGAAGAATTCCATAATTCTTGCAGCTGCAAGAAAAGATCAGGGAATTGCTGATGTGTCAAAGAAAATCGATGAACTAAATGAGCAATATCATGCTGACATCCGCTTACTACAATGTCCGAATATTGATATTTCTTCTACCGAAATCAGAGAGCGGGTCAAATCCGGAAAGAGTATTCGCTATCTCGTTATGCCTTCAACGGAAGAGTATATTGAAAAACATCATTTATATCAATAGGGAAATACAGAGGCATTTATGAATACAGAACACATTAAAAAGGAACTGGAAAAGCAACTGGATAGCAAGCGATACCAACATACGTTAGGAGTTGCATATACGGCAGCATCTCTGGCTATGCGGTATGAAATGGATATTAATCAGGCGTTTTTGGCTGGATTGTTGCATGATTGTGCCAAATCCATGACACACGAAGAACGCCTTTCCTACTGCAAAAAACATGACATTACGGTAACAGAAGCAGAGCAGAAGAATCCTTCATTACTTCATGCAAAAGTGGGAAGTGATCAAGTCTTTCGTAAATACGGAATAAAGGATGCAGAAATTGCAAATGCTGTAAGATACCACACAACAGGTCATCCTGATATGACAATGTTGGAAAAGATTATTTTTATTGCCGATTATATCGAACCTTTGCGTGATCATGATAAGGAGCTTTCAGAAATCAGACATATGTCATTTATGAATATTGACGTTGCTTTAGAGCATATTTTAAAGAATACTTTAGAATATCTGAATTCTTCCAAAAAAGAAATTGATCCCATGACAGCTTTGACATATTCTTTTTATATAGAAAATACATCTTATTAATAACACATCCCGTAAATTCAGAAAGGGTTTTATATGACGAATACAAAAAACAATACTACACTAACAGATTATATTAAGGCAACTGTAAATGCACTTGATGAAAAAAAGGCTGAGGATATTCGTATCCTTGATATTCATGAAGTATCCGTTATGGCTGATTTTTTTATTATTGCTAATGGCTCAAATATAAATCAGGTACATGCCCTTGCTGACAATGTCAGTGAAGAACTCGGCAAACTGGGATGCCATGTTAAACAAACAGAAGGATATGCTTGCGGAAACTGGGTTTTAATGGATTATGGTGATTTCATTGTCCATATTTTTGACCGTGAGAATCGATTCTTTTATGATCTTGAGCACATCTGGCGTGATGGAAAAGAAATTGGAGCTGAAGAGTTGTAAAATAAAATGCATTTTAATCAATAAAAAAGCGAGAGCATAACAAAATATGTTCTCGTTTTTTATATATGTCTTTATATACATTAATGATATAAGCGAAATACACCAAATACTTTTCCAAGAATTGTACAGTCATCTACTATAATCGGCTCCATAGTGTCATTTTCAGGCTGTAACCGAATATGATCCTTTTCCTTATAAAATGTCTTTACAGTAGCAGAATCATCAATTAAGGCAACTACCGTATCTCCATTATGTGCTGTATTGCAAGCTTGCACAAAAATCTGATCGCCGCTAAAGATACCGGCATTTATCATAGAATCTCCCTTTACTTTTAAAACAAAAGAAGGAGAGCCGGATGGAATAATATCGGCTGGGACAGGAAAATATCCCGAAATATTTTCTTCCGCAAGAATCGGGGTTCCGGCAGCAACCGTACCGATAACAGGAACGCTTGTCATGTCAGTCCGTACCATTTGGAAATTATCATCACAGATTTCTATAGCGCGTGGTTTTGTCGGGTCTCTTCTGATATATCCGTTTTTTTCCAAAGTTTCAAGGTGAGAGTGTACAGAAGAAGTTGATTTTAAGTGAACCGCTTCACATATCTCACGCACAGCCGGGGGATATCCTTTTTTTAATATTTCTTCTTTGATATATTCTAAAATTTCTTTCTGCTTTGCTGTAATCTTGCCGTATCCCATATACATTACCTCCGTTTTTCTATTAAAGAGTATATCACACTTCCTATAGAAAAAGCAAACGTATATTCCAAATATTTGTTCGATTTTTTAGAAATTTGTTGACATTCGAATATTTGTTCTGTATAATGCAAATATAAAGAACATTCGTTCGCAACATTTGTTCGTTTTTAAAAGGAGATTCTATGAATACTTATCAAAATACATATATGCACTCTAATAAAAAGAGAAAAGCCAGCAATAATAGAAGAGTAGGGAGCGGTATCCTGTATTTTTCAACCTGCATTCTTTGCATCGTTGTCGTTTTTATTGCTTCCGGTATTTTTTCAAATGCAAAATCTTCCTCTACGGAATCAACTTACAAGTATTATACGAGTATTACGATTAAGCCGGGAGATACTCTTTATGAAATTGCATTAGAACATTATGATGAACATTATGATTCCTATCGTGAATATATAGAAGAGATTCGCATTATTAATACATTGGATGAAGACTCCCTTACAGCAGGTATGAGTTTAATTATTCCTTATTATTCTGCAGAATTTAAAACTGGACATTAAACTATAAATGAAATAATTACGCAGCCCAAAAAATTACGCGAACCTTTATGGCTCGCGTAATTTTATAACCTTTGCGGCTTTTCGTTTATGTTCATCCTTCATGGCAGCATAATGTCTTCTTGTCGTATTCACATCTTTATGCCCAAGCACATCAGCAACAAGATAGATATCTCCTGTTTCCTGATAGAGATTTGTACCGAAAGTACTTCTTAGTTTATGAGGGGTTATTTTTTTCATGCCATTTACCATTGTGGCATATTTTTTTACCAATTTTTCCACACTTCGTACTGTTATTCTTCGGTTTTGGATTGAGAGAAATAATGCATCTTCATGACCTGATAACGGAATGATGTGGTTACGTTCTTCCAGGTAATTAAGTAAAGCATCGTTTACCTCATCTCCAAAGTAAACAACATCTTCATAACCACCTTTTCTACGGACTTTGATTCTCATATTGTCGAAATCAACATCTTGTAAATCCAATCCGACACATTCTGAAACACGAATACCTGTACCAAGCAACAGTGTAATCATTGCCAAATCTCTAATCTTAGTCTTTTCGTGAAATGCTGCCTGTTGTTTCGTTAAATTTTCACCTTCTTCAATCCGATCAAGTAAAATTGCCACTTCATTCGGATCCAGTCTGATGATTTCTTTTTCATGTAATTTTGGCATCGGAACAAGGGATGCCGGATTTGTCTTTATCATTTCATTTGAGAAAAAATAGTGATAAAAACTTCTTAAAGATGCAAGCTTACGGCTTTTGCCGCGTTCTTCATTCATTATTTCTTCTTGATCTTTATTTTTATATAAAGACAGATATTCCAAATATTCTTCGATATCTTCTCGTTTAATCATATCCAACACCGACAGTGGAATGTCTTTCATTTCGTAGTTTTGACAATAGGTATTATTCTTCATAATAAACTCAAAAAATACTCTAAGATCATATGCATATGCTATTTTAGTTCTGGAAGAAGTCGTATCACTGATTCCCCGAAAATACATTTTACAAAAAGAAGGGAGTGTATCAAGCAATTCTCTTAGTTTTTCAATATTTTTTTTATTTACTTCATCATGATAATTCCGTTTTTTCTCCATTTATTTTATTCCATCCTTTGATATTTCCACGCGTAATTGCAGTAAACATTCTTGCTTTTACCCCCGGGTTTTCACGATTTAATTGTTTCAACAGTTGTCCTACATATTCGCGTTTTGTATTTCCATCTGCCGGGCAAGGACTCTTAGCAACAGGAAGATTATTTAATTTTACAAATCCGATAACATCTGCTTCATCTACATAAATGAGAGGTCGAATTACTGTGAGTTGCATGCGGTCCAAATACGTAACAGGAGAAAAAGTATGAAATCTCCCTTCATAAATTAAAGATAGCAGTAATGTTTCAACAACATCATCTTTATGATGCGCATATGCCACTTTATTGCATCCCATTTCTTTAATTGCCTCATTAAGAGCTCCTTTTCTCATTTTAGCACATAAAGAGCATGGATTTTCTTCTTTTCGTTCATTAAAAACAATTTGTGCAATATCAGTCTTAACAATTTTATATTCAATTTGCATTTCTTCACACATTTGAACAATTTTCTCTAAATTCAGATTATCAAATCCAAGATCAACCGTAATAGCACAAATTGAAAATTTACTTGGATAAAATCTCTGTAATCCTTTTAAGGCATGTAGGAGAGTAAGGCTATCTTTTCCTCCCGAAATCCCGACAGCAATTTTATCCCCTTCCTGTATCATATCATAATCATCAACCGCACGTCGTACATAACTTAATAATCGTTGTAATTTCATTCCATTGATTCCTTTCGGTAATTACTATATTATTACATAATTTCAAAGGAATTTCATTATTTTTATATGTAAATATGATAAAATAATGTTATACTGATTATATATTTTAGAACTTCTTATTTTGAACATAAACAGAAGAGAAGATAGGAGTGCATGTATCAATGAAATTTCATTTTGATAAAAAATATGTTGGCTGGGGGATTACCGCTTTCATTGTTATTATAATGAGTATTTGTTTTAAATACTTGATTTATAACGGAAAGACCTTATTTTCCAATATCGGAAGTGTTCTGCGTATCTGCATGCCAATTATTGATGGGTTTGTTCTTGCATATATTCTTACCCCAATTTTAAATTTTGTTGAAAATAAATGTCTCACTCCGTTATATCTTAAGTGTCATGTTACTCTAGACCGTAAAACGAAATCAAGAATGCGTTTTTATGCGATATGTTTTACCATGCTTTTTGTATTTATTCTCGTTTATGCTTTTATCATGGTTGTTATACCGCAGATTTATCAAAGTCTTCAGAGTATTATTATTTCATTTCCTTCTTATATTAATAATCTGATTGTTTATGCTGAAAAACTGCTGGCTGATAATCCGGAAATAGAATCTTATGTTACAGGTCTGGTTGAAAAATATTCAACCGAATTTACAACTTGGATTAATGCAACATTGTTGCCGGGAATGAATGAATTAATTAAAACGTTATCGTTAAGTGTAATCGGTTTTCTTGTTGCTATGTGGAATCTTGTCATTGGTATTATTATTTCAATATATGTAATGGCAAGTAAAGAAAAGTTTATCGGCCAAGCAAAAAAGACGATTTATTCATTTTTTAGTACCAACCATGCAAACAATATTCTTGCTGATATGCGTTTTATCCATAAGACCTTTGGCGGCTTTATTAACGGAAAACTGTTGGATTCCCTTATCATTGGAATTATTTGCTATTTCAGTCTTCTTATTATAAAAACACCGTATCCTTTGTTAATCAGTGTGATTGTTGGCGTTACGAATATTATTCCTTTTTTTGGTCCTTATCTTGGAGCTATTCCAAGTGCATTGTTGATTCTATTAATAGATCCGATTCAATGTTTGTATTTCCTGATTTTTATTTTGATTTTGCAGCAATTTGACGGCAATATTCTGGGTCCGAAAATCCTTGGTAATTCTACCGGTTTATCCGGATTCTGGGTTATATTTTCAATCACGCTGTTTGGCGGATTATTCGGTGTAGTTGGTATGATTCTTGGTGTCCCGACTTTTGCCATCTTTTATGCCTTCTTGCGCAGATATATCAATAATCGCCTGAAAGAGAAGGGATATCCTTCCGGCACAACACCTTATATTAATTTAAAAGAAATAACAGAAGAGGAGCACCAATTCATTTCGTTTGAGAATAACTCACAGTTTTGTTTTGATACTTCTTCTTCTGAAAAGACAATAAGTGAAAATGATTTAAATTCAGGATCCTCAAAGCGCATCAATTTTAAAATGTTTATAACAAATATTATTAATTGGTTTAAAAGTCATTTTCAAAAGTAATGATTAAACGGTTATTTATCGTATCATATTTTATGCATATGCGGATATCTTTTCGTTAAACTGTTCTTTTGCGAATAGATAACACCCACTCTTATATCACTAATTTACTCAACTCACGGTAATTTGGTCAACAAAAAGACAATCTCTATCT
>JAQXIR010000103.1 GCA_029007885.1 Lachnospiraceae bacterium
GGTGTTATTGCAAATGAAATGGCAACTATTCTTTTGAAAAACAACAAGGGACAGATGGCAACAGTTGCACTTAGCATGCATTCCAAGCAACCCAAAAGAGCTATGATTAGTTGCGAAAAAGGCTATATTGAAATTATGGAATATCCCAGGGCGGACCGGGCAGTCATTGTAGATACGGAAAGTGGAGAAAAAAGGGAAATCCTTGTGGGAAACACAGCAGATGCATTATATTATGAACTTCAGGACATGGAAGAGGCTATCAGAACGAAGAATCCTGAAATTTTACACTTAAAAGAATCCTGTGACGTTATGGATATTATGACAAAACTTCGTAAAGACTGGGGAATGAAATATCCGGATGAGATATGGTAAGTATGAATCCGGCCCGTGTATGAGAGTCATACACGGGTTTTTATATTAGGAGGACGAAATATATGAACTTTAATCTTTTCTTTTTCTTTAACAGTATCTTACTTGGGGTAGGGCTGGCGATGGACGCATTTTCGGTTTCCTTAGCCAATGGGTTACACGAAACACGGATGAAAAAGGGAAAAATGTGTGAAATTGCAGGTGTATTTGCATTTTTTCAGGCGTTGATGCCAATGATTGGATGGATTTGTGTTCATACAATTGTGCAGTACTTTCAGCAATTTGAAAAATGGATTCCGTGGATAGCGTTGATTCTGCTTAGTTATATCGGAGGCAAGATGCTATGGGAGAGTTTGCATGAAAAGGAGGAAGAGAAGGAAAGCGAAAAAGTAACAAATCCTGCAACATTGTTTATCCAAGGAATTGCAACTTCAATTGATGCATTATCGGTCGGATTTACCATAGCAAATTATAAACTGCCGATGGCATTAATCTGTGCATTAATTATTGCAGCTGTAACCTTTATTATCTGCATGTTCGGACTTTCCATCGGTAAAAAATTTGGGACGAAACTTTCCGGGAAAGCCGGTATTTTGGGAGGAGTCATTCTGATTGTAATCGGAATTGAGATTTTTATAAACGGCGTGATTTAGGTAACATAAAGTAGCAACTTGAATTATATTGGAAAATAAATTGAATTCTGTCTCCGTTTGTATTAAAATAATGGCGATTAGAAAACTGACACGAATCAGACGGAAAGAAGGAAATTATTATGGAAAAGAAAAATATCGACTGGGCGAATCTTGGATTCGGCTATATGAAGACAGACAAGCGATATGTCTCCGATTTTAAAGACGGCAAATGGGATGAAGGTCGTCTGACAGAGGATGATCAGATTGTCATGAGTGAGTGTGCAGGAGTTTTACAGTATGCACAGACCGTTTTTGAAGGGTTAAAAGCTTATACGACGGAGGATGGACATATTGTTGTATTCCGTCCGGACTTGAATGCGGAAAGACTGGAACAGTCTGCAGCCAGACTGGAAATGCCGGTATTCCCGAAAGAAAGATTTTTAGATGCGATTGAGAAAGTGGTAGCTGCAAATGAAGCTTATGTACCGCCATACGGTTCCGGAGCAACTTTGTATCTTCGTCCTTTCATGTTTGGTATTAATCCGGTTATCGGAGTAAAACCGGCAGATGAATATCAGTTCCGTGTTTTTGGAACACCGGTAGGACCATACTTTAAAGGTGGTGCAAAACCGCTGACAATTAAAGTGAGTGATTTTGACCGTGCGGCACCATGCGGTACCGGTAATATCAAGGCAGGTCTTAACTATGCAATGAGCTTACACGCAATCGTGACCGCTCATAAAGAAGGCTACGATGAAAACATGTACCTTGATCCGAAAACAAGAACAAAAGTAGAAGAGACAGGCGGAGCCAACTTCTTATTTGTCACAAAGGATAACAAGGTTGTTACACCGAAGTCTGACAGTATTCTTCCTTCTATCACCAGAAGATCTCTTGTATATGTTGCAAAAGAATACCTCGGATTGGAAGCAGAAGAAAGAGAAATTACGTTAGAAGAAGTAAAAGACATGGCAGAATGCGGTCTTTGCGGTACAGCAGCCGTTATTTCACCGGTTGGCAAAATTGTAGATCATGGAAAAGAAATCTGCTTACCGAGCGGAATGGAAAAAATGGGACCGACTACCCAGAAACTGTATGATACTCTGACAGGTATCCAGATGGGTAGAATCAAAGCACCTGAAGGATGGATTAGAGTCATTAAATAGAATATTAAATTCCTCGGAATGCTTTCCGAGGAATTTTTTGTGTGAAAATAAAGACGCATTTGCTATAATGGAGAAAAAGAGCATCTTACAAAAGAGGAAAGAAGGTATGCATGGCAGCAGTAAAACCGTTTGATTTTGAACGTCTTCCGAAAAAACCGACATTTTTATTAACACTTGCAAAGTATTTAATATCTTTTCCCGATTTACAAAAGCGGGGATTTACTTATGAAAAAATCAATATGGAAGGTTTGAAACCGCCGTACCTTTTGTTATCTAATCATGGTTCCATGGTTGATTTTAACATTATGCTCAAACTGACGGACCCTTATCCGGTCAATAATGTTATGACATTGGAAGGATTTCATGATTATACAGAAATTCTGATGAGAAATCTGGGTGTACTCGGAAAACGAAAATTTATCAAAGACTTATATTTATTAAAAAACATTCGCTACTGTTTGGAAAAACTGCATACCGTTTTTGTGCTTTACCCGGAAGCAAGATACTCTTTGGACGGAACAACTTCCTTCCTCCCGGATTCGCTTGCAAAGATGTGCAAGATGATGAAAGTACCGGTTGTTGTATTAAATCAGCACGGGAACTTTGTATCCTGCCCGCAGTGGAATAAGAAAAATAAAAAGGCACCGGTACATGCGGTCATGACCCAAATAGTCAACCAAGAAGAAATAAAAATGATATCTGTGTCGGAAATTGATGAAAGGATTCGAAAAGCCTTTGTTTATGATGATTTTCGATATCAGAAGGAAAAAGGACTTGCAATTGCGGATAAAGAAAGAGCGAACGGACTACACTCTATTCTCTATCAGTGCCCTCACTGCAATACTGAGTTTCAAATGGATTCAAAAGGAACAAGACTCTGGTGTGAAAGCTGCAAAAAGGAATGGGAGATGAGCGAACTTGGAGAACTTTCGGCACTGGAAGGGGAAACGGAATTTTCTCATATACCGGACTGGTTTGCATGGGAGAGAAGCAATGTGCGTCGTGAGATTGAACAGGGTACTTACTATTTTGAAGACGCTGTACGGATTGACACTTTACCGAATGCAAAAGGATTCATTCATCAGCCTGACGGTATTTTGCGCCAGGATATGACGGGAACCACCATCGAGGGAACGGCATACGGAAAGCCTTTCTGCTTACATAAGACGCCACTCGATCTGGAAAGCATGCATATCGAATATGATTATAAGAAAAAAGGTGACTGCGTGGATATTTCGGTAGCAAACGAAAGTTACTGGTGCTATCCGAAAAACCGGCGGGATGTCATTTCGAAACTATCAATTGCTACAGAAGAACTCTACCTTTATGAAAAGCGTAAAAAGAAAGAAGAAAGAGCAAAGAAAAGCAATTAGGAAAGCATATGGTTAGAAGAATCACAGAAAAAGACAGAGACGAATATTTAAAGATGACAGCAGCATTTTATGAAACAGATGCCGTTGCAAAAAAAATACCGGAAGAATTTCGAATCAGAACATTTGAGGAACTAATGCGTTCAGATGTTTATGCACAAGCTTATATATTGGAAGCGGACGGACAGACAGCCGGATATGCGCTGCTGTCTAAGACTTTTTCACAGGAAGCAGGCGGAATGGTCGTATGGATTGAAGAGCTGTTTATGAAAGATTCCTTCCGCGGCAGAGGGCTTGGAAAAGAATTTTTTCAGGTGCTATTTAAAGAATACGGAGATACCATCAGACGGTTTAGGCTGGAAGTAGAACCGGAAAATGAGACAGCAGTTGCATTGTATAAAAAACTTGGATTTGATTATATGGATTATGCACAGATGAAACTGGGAGAATAAATGATGAGTAAAGAATTGACACTGGCAGGATTGGAAACAGGAAAAGATGCGGTTGTAACAGAAGTGAATTGCAGTGATAAGGCACTTCGAAAACATATTTTGGATATGGGATTAACACCGGGAACGGAAGTGACGCTTGTAAAGGTGGCACCGATGGGAGATCCGCTTGAGATTCGTTTACGGGGATACGAGTTGACACTCAGAAAGGATGACGCGCAGTATATCAAACTTACCGATGTGCATGATGCGCATGCATGTGAAAAAGTACAGGAAAGAAAAAAGGCGGTTGCACATCCGGGTGTCGGGGAACTTGGAAAATTTCATGTCAAACAGAGCGGAGAAAAACTGCGGGAGAACGAGACGGTTACCTTTGCACTTGCAGGCAATCAGAACTGCGGAAAAACAACGCTGTTTAACCAACTGACAGGGGCTAACCAGCATGTGGGAAATTTCCCGGGTGTCACGGTGGATCGAAAGGATGGTGTGATTCGTGGTCATGCCAATACAAATGTGACGGATTTACCGGGAATTTATTCGCTCTCTCCTTATACGAACGAGGAGATTGTAACAAGAGATTTTCTTTTAAATAACAGACCACGCGGAATTATCAATATTATTGATGCAACTAACATTGAACGAAATCTGTATTTGACATTACAGTTGATGGAACTGAATATTCCAATGGTCCTTGCACTGAACATGATGGATGAAGTGCGGGAAAACGGCGGGACTGTCATGATTAACCGGCTAGAGGAAATGCTGGGAATTCCGGTTATTCCGATTTCGGCTTCCAAAAACGAAGGAATCGATGAATTGATTGAACATGCGATGCATGTGGCAACATATAGGGAACGACCGGGAAGAATGGATTTCTGCGATGAAAACGGGGAGGACGGCGGAGCAGTCCATCGTTGTATACATGGTGTTATCCATTTGATTGAAGATCATGCCAAAAGAGCGGAAATTCCGGTGCGCTTTGCTGCTACCAAATTAGTGGAAGGCGATCAGCTGATTTTAAAAGCATTGGATTTAAATGAAAATGAAAAAGATATGGTAGAGCATATTATTTCCGAGATGGAAAAGGAAAGTAAAATGGATTGCCAGGCAGCACTTGCTGATATGCGTTTTCATTTTATCGAAGGAGTATGCAAGGAAACGGTCGTAAAACCGCAGGAGAGCAAAGAGCATAAGAGAAGTGTTGCAATTGATAAGATACTGACCGGAAAATATACGGCAATACCGGCATTTATCGGAATTATGGGACTTATTTTCTGGCTGACGTTTTCCGTAATCGGGAATGCGCTTTCCCAATTAATGGATATCGGAATCGGATGGTTTACAAATCTATGTGACGGGGCACTTACTGCTTACGGCATTAATCCGATTGTGCACTCGCTTGTCATCGACGGCGTCTTTGCCGGAGTCGGAAGCGTTTTGAGCTTTCTGCCGATTATTGTTGTATTGTTTTTCTTTTTATCAATTTTGGAAGACAGCGGATATATGGCAAGAATTGCATTTGTTATGGATAAACTTTTACGTAAAATCGGACTTTCGGGAAGAAGTTTTGTGCCGATGCTAATCGGGTTTGGCTGCTCGGTACCGGCAATTATGGCAACAAGGACACTTCCTTCAGACCGGGACCGTAAAATGACAATCTTTTTGACACCATTTATGAGTTGTTCTGCAAAACTTCCGATTTATGCACTTTTTACGGCAGCATTTTTCAAAGAACATCAGGCACTTGTCATGATTAGCTTGTATTTGATTGGAATTATAACGGCAATTCTGTATGCTCTTATTTTAAAATCCACTAAATTTAAGGGCGAGCCGGTTCCGTTTGTAATGGAACTGCCGAATTACAGAATGCCAAGTGCAAAAAATGTATTACAGCTTATCGGAGAAAAAGCAAAAGACTTTATCACAAAAGCATTTACCGTAATCTTTGTCGCAACGGTTATTATCTGGTTTTTACAGCATTTTGACACAAGACTCAATGTGGTAACGGATTCGGCAGACAGCCTGCTGGCAATGGTTGGAAGTATTCTTTCCCCGGTTTTTGCACCGCTTGGATTTGGGGATTGGAGAATTTCGACGGCATTGATTACCGGATTTACGGCAAAAGAAAGTGTTGTCAGCACCTTGACGGTGCTTCTTGACGGAAATGTTGGGGCACTTTCTACAATGTTTACTTCATTTTCCGCATTTGTTTTTCTGGTATTCTCTCTATTATATACACCGTGTGTTGCAGCAATTGCATCTGTAAAAAGAGAACTTGGCGGGAAATGGGCAGTTGTTGTAGTAATCCTGCAATGTGTCATTGCATGGCTTGTTGCCTTCTTATTTAAAACGGTAGGAATGCTTTTTATTTAGAGGATAAGACATGGATATTTTGAGCATCGGAATTGTCAGTTTAATTGCCATCTGGTTTGTGCTTGCCGTGGGTTATATCATACGCACGGCAAAAAGCGGAGGCTGTGTAAGCTGCCAAAATGCATCTTGTGCTTCAGCGAAGAAGAAAAAGTTCCGCAACAAAAACAACTGCACATGCGAGCACTGCAACCTGAAAGAGACTTCCGCCAAACCATGCAAGGAGAATGGCTGCGATAAAGGCTGCTGCCGCTGACAGAGGGCTTCCCGTTGCACTTAAAATGGCAGGGAATGTCATGACGGCAAGGGTTACATATGGCACATAATATAAGAAAGAACGGATAAAAGGACTTTTGATTTCTTTACGGATTAACGTAAGCGGCAGAACACGGATTAAGTACGTGACTCCTGCCATAATGATCATATAGATATAGATATTATGCTTCATCGGACTCCTCCTTTACAGGGAATAACAGTGCGGCACCTGCCGAAAGCAGTACGGTTAAGATAATAATGCGAGTTCCGGACGGAATATCGGAAATCACGGGTAATTTACAAAAAGCAAGACTTAAGAGCATGGAAATTATAATCAATCCTGTAAGTACCTTGTTTTTTCTGGCGGGAGGAATGATGATTGCAATAAACATTCCGTATAGTCCCACACTCAATGCGCTCACTACATTTGCGGGCAGGATGTTTCCCATTAATACACCAAGATAGGTACCAAGCGACCAACCGGGAATCGCAACTGCGATAGCCCCGTAAGCATAAAACGGATTTAATTTTCCGGGAACGCTGATACAGATTCCGAATATTTCATCCGTCACATCGTATCCTATCAGCATACGGTGTAACAGAGAGGTTTTTGAATCCAGTTTTTGCGATAAAGCACATGACATTAAAAGATATCGTGCATTGGCAACAAGAATCATAACAGCCAGTTCCAGATAACCGGCACCGGCACTGATTAACGTAAAACCGGCAAATTGTCCCGCGGAGGCATTGTTGGTAAGGCTTACAATCATCGCCTGCAACGGAGTAAATCCCGCATTTTTTGCAGCAATTCCCAGTGTAAATGAGACTGCAAAATATCCAAGTGCAATCGGAATGCCGTCACGCATGCCGTTTGAAAAAGCAAGCCGTTTGTTTTGTTCCATGAAAGTTCTCCTATTGTATTGATATCCCTAATAATGCCGACAGATAATCTGTCGGCCAAACATTATTTATCATACTCTTACAAAAAGGGATAGTCAATAAAAGACTTCCCTTGAAATCTGTTTTTTGATTCTTTATAATGAGTAATTGAAGGGTGACAGGAAAGGAAACAGCATCCGTAAGACGGGCTGGTAGGTGAAGATGCAGCAACTGATACAGGATTTAAAAAGCCGGATGTTTAAACAGATGTATCTTTTATGCGGAGAAGAAGACTATCTTCGCAAACAGTACAGGGATAAATTAAAAGATGCCCTGGTGCCTTCCGGCGACACCATGAATTATCACTATTTTGAAGGAAAAGACATCAATGTCAACGAAGTAATTGACCTTGCCCAGACGCTTCCGTTTTTTGCGGAAAAAAGAGTCCTCTTTCTTGAAAACACCGGTCTATGCAAAACAGGCGGAGAAAAACTGGCGGATTATTTACAGGAACCTGCGGAAAGTGCCGTAATCGTTTTGATTGAGACACAGATAGATAAACGTTCGAAACTTTTTAAAACCATAAAAGATAAAGGGCGTGTATGTGAATTCACAACTCCGGATGATGCTACTTTACGCAAGTGGATTTTCGGGATTGTAAAAAAAGAAAATAGGACAATAGACGGCGAGGCACTCAATCTTTTCCTGGAGAAAACCGGAAATGATATGGAAAATATCCGCAGCGAACTGGAAAAGCTTTTCTGCTATACCATGAAACGGGATACGATTACGCCGCAGGACGTGGAGAATGTCTGTACGCAACGGGTCAGCAACCGGATATTTGAGATGGTTGCCGCAATTGCGGAAAAGAAGCAGAAGAAAGCACTGGATATGTATCATGACCTGCTGACGTTAAAAGAACCGCCGATGGGAATTTTATCGTTGATTGCCAGGCAGTTTAATCTGATGCTGCAGGTGAAAGAACTGCAACAAAAGGGATATCCGTCAAAAGTAATCGGAGAAAAGACAGGACTGTCACCATATATTGCACAGAAGTATGAGCGTCAGGCATCCCGTTTTAAAACCGCGGATTTAAAACGTGCATTGGAAGCATGTGCCAAAACGGATGAAGCCGTAAAAATGGGAAAGATGAATGACGTGATGAGTGTGGAACTGTTGATTATTGAATATAGTCGTTAATAAAATACAAAAAGAGGAGTCAGGAAATGTCAGTATTTGTATTATGGGTCATTATTTTAATTGTATTTTTTGTAGTAAAAAGTAAGAAAATAACGGATTCCGTTCAAAACGGAAAAGATATGCATAAAGAAATGGAATCCTCGCAAAGCGTTTTTGTTCCCAAACCGGGAAAAAACAAACCGTCTGCAAGACCGAACGTGGAACGCGATTGCAGGGCAGAAGATGGACACCACGCAGAGTACAAGGGAGCCGGCAAAACATCACCGGTAAGAACGACTCAGACGAGAACAGCTGTAAATTCCACATGGGATAAGCCAACACCTCAGGCAGCCCCTAAAATGAAACGCGAAGGAAACAAAATGATTGCGGTAAGGTTATATGAAGGTGACCGCGTACCGGCAGGATACCGCAAAATGGTATGTGATTACTGCGGAGCGGAAAATCTTGTACCACAGTTTGCAAGAGAAGATTATTTTTGTTATTTCTGTCATGATAAATTATAAAAGAAGGGAGAAATATTATGAGCAAAATTGATGAAATCCGTGCCGCAATGGTACAGGCAATGAAGGAAAAGGATAAGGAACGCAAGGACACGCTTTCCATGCTGCTTGCGGCTCTGAAGAATAAGGCAATTGATAAGAGAGCAGATCTGACGGAAGAAGAGGAAAATGAAGTAATTAAGAAAGAAATCCGTCAGACAAAGGAAACAAGGGATTGCGCACCGACGGACAGAACAGACATCATTGAACAATGTGATGCAAGACTTGCTGTTTTGGAAGAATTTGCTCCGGAAGAAATGAGCGAAGATGCCATTCATGCTGCAATCACAGGTGTCATTGCTAAACTTGGAATTGAGACACCGACGGTAAAAGATAAAGGAAAGATCATGAAAGAATTGATGCCGCTTGTAAAAGGAAAAGCGGACGGTTCACTCGTTAATAAAATTGTGAGTGAAATTTTACAGTAAACATAGAGAAAAAGGTGACCGTAATTCGGTCACCTTTTTTCGTCCAATAAACCGTTTCGCGAAGCGTGACGGCGTTTGGTATGCGCCTTGTAATGCACATTTCAATCATACAGCTTATATCCGTAACGGAGTTTGCGATAAATCTTCCAGAGAATTACACCGGGAACACTTATTGCAAGATAAGCGGTTGTGACAAATCCGGTCAATCCACCTACGATAACTAAGAGCATCATTCCTGCATTCATTGTTTCGCCTCCCACACAAAATAAATATTTCTTTGCGTGGCTATCGTATCATTTCCCGTTTTGAAAAAACAGAAAAAGGCAGGATTCTTAGCGTAGTTTTAGCGATTCTTTAGCAGTTCCTTAGCAGCTTGGGCAGGAAGTATCATCCGGCATCCGGTATCCGACTCCTATCTCCGTAAAAAGGTATTTGGGCTGTGCGGGATTTGCCTCAATCTTACGACGGATGTTTGCCATATTGACTCGCAAGATTTTTGTATCTTCATCAATATAAGGACCCCATACATTTTTCATAATAGAAGTATAAGTAACTACCTTTCCGCTGTTGCTGGCAAGATAGGCAAGAATCTTGTATTCAACAGGAGTAAGATGAATGAGTTTATCGTCTACGGTTATCAGATGACTGGAAAAGTCAATCTTTAATCCTTCATATTCGTAAGGGCGTACAAAGGAAAGATTTTCTGTAGTTGATCCATTTTTGTGACGAATAGAGGTACGGATTCTGGCGAGCAGTTCCGCCGTCCCAAACGGCTTAGTAATATAGTCATCGGCTCCGCAGTCGAGTGCTTTTACCTTGTCATTTTCCTGAATTCTTGCTGAAACCACAATAATTGGAGTGGCAGTCCATTCACGGATTTTGTTTATAATGGTAATTCCGTCAAGATCGGGAAGACCGAGGTCCAAAAGAATAATGTCGGGACAGACGGATGCCACTAAAGACAATCCCTCTTGTCCGCTGTAAGCACAGGTTGTCTTATAACCGTTGCGGGATAATGTCTTTGCAATAAAATTGCTGATATTATGTTCGTCTTCAATAATCAGTATTGAATATGTCTTACTCATATGTATCCTCCTTAGCAGGCAGTGAAAAGATAAACTCGGCACCATCTTCATGATTGATGGCATCTATGGTACCGTTATGGGATGTTATGATGGTTTTACAGATAGATAAGCCGATTCCCATTCCTTTTTTACTGTCTGCCGTATGGGAGCCGGTAGAGGGAATTCCGTTAAAAATATCGGTGATTTTTTCGGGATCAATTCCGACGCCGTAATCACGAATATGGAAGAGCACCAGGTGCTCCTTGACAGTAACAAATAGAGAAATTGGTTTTACGGAGCCGGAATGAAGCAAAGCATTTTCCAAAAGATTGATGATTACCTGCTCAATCAGCATGGCATCCATCGGAATCAGAAGGGGCTCTTGCGGAACCGTAACTTTGATGTCAGCGTCCGGATAACGACGTTTAAACCGGGAAACGGATTCCTCAATCACTTCTTCAAGAATTTCAGGAGTTTTCTTAATTCCGCGTTCCGAGTTTTGGATACGTGTAACGGATAGTAGATTCTCAACCATTGCAAGCA
>JAQXIR010000104.1 GCA_029007885.1 Lachnospiraceae bacterium
AGCATATAGATACCGTAAGATAAGTCAATAATTCGTAGCGTGTCATTTTGAATTAAGTCATTGGTGTAGCCAAGCATTCCTTTTACAAAATTACAGTATTGATTAGCACCTTGCCTGCGGAACATATTCATAAAAGACGTATTTTTGTAAGCAGAGTTCAACAATTCCAATGTTATCTCTTTTCTGGCACGTAACCATTTTTCTTTCCAGATGCCATATCCGAACGCAGCGAAATAAATGCTATTTGTATACACGTTTCCGGTAAATTCTGAGGTGTTAATCGGATAATTGAAACCGGTAACTGCCAAAACCGTATCGTCATCTTGATATGCCGTAAGGCATTTGTTCATGTATTCCAGATAATTGGGAGAAAATTCATTATCATCTTCCGAAAAGATATAACGGTCATGTGTTTCAAATATTTTTTCGCGAAGCAAACGACTGTTTTCACTGGAACCTTTGTTTTCAGTATGGCGTAGAATGGTTACACTTAAAAATCCTTCAATGCCCTTATCAAGATAGGCACAGATTTTCTGATATCCCGGAATGTGGGAATCCTTTGCAGGATAATCAAGCCCAATATACAAATCAGTACATTGGGCATACTTATTTCTTTTTAAAGATTCAATGCAGCGGATAAAATGCGTATCCCGGCATAAAGTCGGAATCATAACCGGCGCAAAAGTCTGTATCTTCTCCATTCTAAAACACTCCCATTAGTGATAATTTTGTTTCAATTGTACAACTGTTGTTATTTATGATGCCATAAAACATTTGATTTTACAAATACAAAATATTATACACTGTATTATCAATACAGATTAGAAATACAAAATGATAATCTTAAGAAATTTATAAGATTTCCCTCTATACGAAATGACAGAATAATTGTACAATAATACTAGTTATTGTAGTTTAGAGTATATGTACTACTATATCGAGGAGAAAGAACATGAGACGTTTAGGGAAAAGAGTACTGGCAATCGCATTGGCGACCGGAATTACAATCGGCATGATGGGTTCCGATGTGGCGATAATGAATGCGTATGCCATGGGAACAGGCACAACTTCAGAAATTGTAGAAACGGAAGAAACGACAGTGGAGGAAATTGCCGCTCCGAAGACAAGTGAAGAGGAGTCGGTGACAGAGGAAACTTCAGCAGAGATTCCTACAGAGGAAGAAACAACAGAAGAGACTTCTACAACAGAAGAAACTTCTGTAGAAGAATCTGCAACGGAGGAGTATTCTTCCGAGGAAACCGAAACTGAGGAAATCACTACTGAGGAAACTACAGTCGAGGAGCCTGCAACAGAGGAAGTTAAGGGCACAACAGTACAGGCAGCATCAACCACCTCATGTGAACTTGGAATTGATGAAGACGGCGTACTAATTATTGTATCAGGCGATGCACAGACTTTGTCGGGGCCTGTTACGATTCCGGCAGGAACGAAAGTGATTCCGTCCGGTATTTTTAATGGTAATTGTAAAGTGACCGGAATCAGCTTTGCGAAACCGGTTGAACTGGAAACAATTGCATCCAATGCATTTTCTTATTCCGGTATTAAAGGAATTACCATTCCTAAAACTGTTACGGCAATCGATACATATGCATTTTCATCCAGCGGTCTGGAGTATCTGAGTTTTGAAAGCGGAGATTCTTTGGTTGAAATTGGAGATTATGCATTTGCAAGTTGTAACAGTTTGGATGAATGCGTCACCAATGGACGATTCAAAACAATTGGTGCCAAGGCTTTCCAGAATTGTACAAAACTAGACAACCGGATGTCAGACTCCGGAGTGAGATTTGATTTGACAAATGTAACCTCTATCGGAGATGAAGCGTTTATCGGATGTACAGCGCTGACATTTATTGAAATTCCGGGAAGCGTTACGACAATCGGAGCACGTACTTTTAAAGGCTGTACTTCCCTTGGAAACGCTACCACTACAGCAAAACAGGGTGAAGCAGCAGTTACCATGAAAAACGGCGTAACAACGATTGGCGAAAGTGCATTTGAAGGATGTACAGGGCTTAAGAAGATTCTTCTTCCTGCAACACTGAAAACAGTTGAGGCATATGCATTTGAGGACTGTAATAATCTGACTTCCATAAAATCGGAAAACGCACAGGGTGAAAACGGCAGTTGCGAAATGACGTTGCATTATAATGCGTTTCCATTTTTAAAGGGATTGACTTTGTATTCTTATGCGGGAGATATTGAGGAATGGGTAGGCGATCATACTTCATATGGAATCCTCTACAAATCTCTGTATGTTAAGAATGCAATTACGATAAAAGCTACGACACATGGGACAGTTACGGCAAATGTAAAAGAAGAAGAGCGAGGCAAGCGGGTTTACTTAACAGTTACGCCGGAAAAGGGTTATGTGCTGAATTTGGCAAATTCTTATACGAAAAATGGCTATGGTAAGAGTACACCATTGGAAAATGATAACAGTTTTATCATGCCGGCTACATGGGTAGAAGTATATACGGAATTTATTCCGATTGCTGATGTGAACTACGGAACTGCTTTGAGACTAAACAGAACAGAATCACTGAAACCGGCAATCGGTGAGGCTGAATATGATAACGAGACAATTTCCTATATAGTGGAAGAAGGATTATTAAACTTTACTAAACCGGGTAAAAAAGTAAGAATCAATGTAGAAGGCGATAGCTGCAATCAGCCAAACTGCACAGAACTCGAATATAAAAGCAGTAACAGCAGTATAGTGTCCATAGACTCTTACGGAACCGTGACGGCACTGAAAGAGGGAACGGCTACGCTTACTGTTTCACTGAAAGAGAACCCTAAGAATGTAAAGCCATTATCCATCAAAGTGAAAGTGGGAGCCAAAACATTCGTTACGGCACTTTCGTTTGATTATCAGGCAGACAGCCGCATTCATATCGAAAAAGTCGAAGATGAGGGTTCGGAAGCAGCATATATCGGATACGATTTGATTACGGTTCGTTC
>JAQXIR010000105.1 GCA_029007885.1 Lachnospiraceae bacterium
TTATGGATGCAGAGTATCGGAAATGTCAAAAAGAATTAGAGAATCTTACAAGAACGACTATGAACCAATCACAAAAAGACCTTGTAAGAATGCTTGATGAAATAGAGATACGAGTTGCAAGCGGGATACAGAGTTATACGAGTGCCATCTGTGAGATTCTGGACAACTATGCAGGAAAAGGGATGATGATTGACTATCCTACAGGTGCTAGACGTTCTTTGGAATCAGCAGTGAGAACGTGTATAGTAACATCGATGAACCAAACATGTGCACAGATTACAAATCAGTACATAGTAGAAGGAAACATTGAATACGTTCTTGTGTCGGAACATCTCTGTGCAAGAATACAGCAACCGGGGCAACCTTATCTTGCCGGTCATGAAAATTGGCAGGGAAAAGTATATAAGATTCGAGGAAGTGAGCCAGGATATCCTAACCTGTTAGAAATGACAGGATATGATATTGATGAAAACGGAAACGGCAAGGTGGTAAATCCTCTCGGATTGCATGGGTATAACTGTCGGCATTCTCACAAGCCTTGGGATAAATCTCTACGGAATCCATATATAGACGAGAATGGAAAACCGATAATTGACAAAAATAAAAGCCGTGAACTATATGAAAAGCAGCAGAATCAACGCACAATGGAACGGTCCATCAGAAAAACAAAGCGCGAATTGTTAATGAAACAGATAGAAATTGATTCCATAGCAGAGGTAGACGTAAAGGAAATTATACAGGGAGATTATGACAGAATCGCGTATAAACTCCGGAATCAGAATGCATCATATAATGAGTTCTGTGAGAAGAACGGCTTACAGAAACAGTCCGACAGATTAAAGGTTGCAGGATTCAAACGTGCGCAATCATCAAAAGCAACAGGACGAGCAAGAGCATACGAACATTGGAAGAAAAGCAAAGGTGCCCTTAATGATAAAAATGACCCTATTGGAGAAAAGAGAGATTTACATGCACAGAAGTATTACGCAGAGTTGGTAAATAGAGACAAAAGTACTGTTGTTAATAAAATAGCAACGAATGTTGGCATGAGAGGAAGAACTATAAAGACTGTGTATGAGCATGTGTTTGAAAATAAGCATATATTTGAATATGGAGAAGATAGAAAATTTGCTCCTGATTACGATATGGCACAGTCATTTCAAAGGCTTCTTGAAGGAAAAGATATAAAACCACATGATATCACATTGTTACGCCACGAAAGGCTTGAATATTTGCTTATGGAAAAGTATAATATCATATATGAGGAAGCACATGCAATAGCTGAAAGAAAGTACAATTATGCAAATGAATTACGAGAATTCTTGAGAAAGGAGTAGTTAAATGCTAAAATTAAAATTAATGAATAAATGCGATGGGAAAATAGTATTTAACTATTACCCAGAAGGAAAAAGTGATTTTGGAACTGTTTCCATAAATGAAAAAACTGGAGAAATTGACATAATGAATGTGGCCCAAAATGACGAATTTGGAAGGTACAAGATACATGCCATAAATAGAATTAAAGAGTATTTTGAAAATAAGAAATTTGTGACTGAAGATATTGTTGCATGGTATTGACATAACCTGAAATTATTTTAAATTGACTGTGTAATAACTAAATGTTATAATTGAACTAGGTGATGAAATGAAAATAACCTGGTATAAATGTCCGAAATGTGGATATGAGCATTTTCTGAAATTACGACAGGATACGCGGATTATTAAGTTTCCGGCGTATTGCAAAAAATGTAAAAAAGAGATATTGATAACAGTAGAGCCTAGAGCCGATTAATTAATCCTATATGGATTGATTATATCGGCTCTTTTCTATTATCGCACAGGGGAGCGGTCTGGTTGCTCGCTGGAATACTTCACCAGAGGTCGCAGGTTCAAATCCTGCCTGTGCTATTGCCAGCTATGGAGTAAATAGCAACTCAATCGTGCCGGGCTGACCGGAGTAAAAACTTTGAAGAAAGAGGTAAGAAACATGTTAAAAATCATCATCGAATTGGAAAAACTCGGTCTTGAACTGACAGACGAGCAGAAGGAATCCATCAAAAAGAGTATCGGAGAAGAAGTTTATTCCAAATCCGAACATGAGAAGAAAGTAGAGAAAGTAGAGACAGAACGAGACGGATTTAAGCAGCGTGCAGAAACAGCTGAGGAAACGCTAAAGGGATTTGAAGGTAAAGACTTTGATACCATCACAAAAGAACGTGACGAGTGGAAAAAGAAAGCAGAAGCGGCAGAAGAAGATTTCAAAAAGCAAATCGAAGAGCGAGATTACAAAGATGCTGTCGAAGAAGCAGTAAAGGATTTGAAATTCACTTCAAACAGCGCGAAGAAAGCCTTCATGTCCGATATCATGTCAGACAGGCTGAAGATGAAAGATGGAAAGTTATTAGGCTTTTCTGATTACGTGGAAGCATACAAAAAGGACGATGCATCTGCATTCGTTGATGAAAAGGAAGAGGAACAAAATAACAATGCTGCACTATTCACAGACCCTATGAGCAAAGATCAGAATCATCAGGAACCTGTAACAGGAGACCCTAATAAAATGGATTTTGCAACATACAAAAAGTGGAGAGAGCAGAACCAGTAAGAAAGAGAGAGGTAAATTATTATGTCAAATACAATTTTAACACCGCAGATTATCGCTAATGAGGCTCTTATGGTATTACAGAGCAACTTAGTAATGGCTAATCTCGTTCACAGAGATTACTCAAAGGAATTTGTTAAAGTCGGTGATACTATCACAGTTAGAAAGCCGGCTAAATTCGTAGCGAAGAACTTCACCGGTCAGACATCCGCACAGGATATCACAGAAGGTTCCGTTACGGTAAAAATGGACCGCTTCAGAGACATTACCGTAAATGTTGGAGCGAAAGAATTGACACTTGATATCAAGGATTTCTCTTCCCAGGTAATTACACCAGCAATGCAGGCAATTGCACAGGCAATTGATGCTGATTTGTTGGCAGTAGGTATCTCAAAAGCAGGTAAAAAAGCAACTGTATCTTCAACGCCTGTTATCTCTGATATTGCCGGTGTTGGCAAGGCACTTGACATGTCAAAGGCACCGAGAAATTACCAGCTTTTCTATGAAAAAAATGATGGGGCGGGAACTGCATCAGTAATTATTAAAGGTATTGGTAATTACGCTGGAACAAAGAAAACTTTTTTCAAAATTACAGCAAAACAATTGGCAGATAAAGAAGGAGTGCTTGGTGACAATATTTCTATATTGCCAATAGAGAATGTTTGGTACAACGGATACGCCCAGAAACTAAAAGTGCATATTGTGGATGGTGAAAAGGTTCTTAATGAGGGGGTAGATTATACCTTAAAGTATAAGAATAATACGAAACCGGGAACGGCTACAGTGACAATTACTGGAAAGAAGAATTATTCCGGCAAGACTACAAGAACCTTTGTGATTGATAGTTGGGATTTTGAAGATTTGAGTATATCCTTTTCTGAAGTGACTTATAATGGTAAAGCGCAAAAGCCAACGCCGCAATTTATGCTAAATGGAGAAAACTTAAATTTAAAACCAGGAACTGTTTATAAGATTACTTATTCTAATAATAAAGATGTGGGATACGCAAAAGCGGTTATTACAGGTGCAAGAGATTATGCAAATGTCAAACCGGTTACGCTATGTTTTTATATTAACAAGTTGGATATAGAAGATGCGGTTGTAGGGAATGTTTCTAATCAGACTTACAAAGGAACCTGGGTAAAACCTATCCCAAAAGTAAAAGTAGGAGGACTGACATTGAAACATAATAAGGATTTTACTGTGAATTATTTTGGGAACGGAAAGAAGGGGGAGGCAACTTTAATAATTAGCGGAATAGGAAATTTCGAAGGAACATGTGAAAAGAAATTTATTATTCAGTAAAATTATTAAAGAGTTTCTTGGACTTGGTTGAAAAAGTATATTTAGTAGTCATACCGTGTTTTTACATAGCACTTGCCATCTGTGCAATAGTAGCATTACTGTGGCAACAATGGACTATTTGTCGGAGTATTTATTTTGAGTGCCTAAATTGGTTTTATGTGTTGGTTCGTCTGTTGAATTTTTGAAGGTTATGAAGGCGCAGTTGTTGTAAGTGATATGAACAAGGTGTGCAATAAAATTGCCTTTGTAATCTACTGTAACCAACGGTAACGCATTGCAATCGTTTGTTAAAAGGGTGTGTTATATTTGGTTCTAAATCAAAAGGTGGGGTGATATTCGTATGAATGTTGCCCCATTACTATGTTAAAGGGATTTTAAGATTACTAAAAGAAAAGGTATCAAATATTCTATTTGCAGTTGTAGCAGAGATATGGCGTATCTTAGCAACATAAGTAATGGAACAAGCATCATGTAGCGCTTCTGCGATAAAAGTAATCAACCTAGAAGTGCGTTGAAATTATCTGGAAAGAAAATGGTGGTTTTCATAAAAGCGTTTGCCCCAGGAATATACATAATGTCGATTTTTAGTACAGGTTAAAACTGTTTCAGTTGGAAAGGTAAGGTCTTTAAGCGAATTAAATTTTGAATATTTTTTGAATACTTTTCAAAATGACGATGCGCTAAACCCAGTAAAATCAATACTTTGTGAGTCGGGGAAAGACTTCGAATCCCCCTCTCACTATTAAAAAACCGGGAGAAATTAATTTTCTCCCGGTCCGTCTTTTCGGGGACGTGTTGATTTTGGAAGCGGTTCAATCGGTTCGGCGAAATTTTTGTGAAATGTATATAAAAAGCATAACAAATGTGATATAATTTTATCGAAATAGTGATTTGAAACGCCGATGAACATATAGACAGTTGCTTTAGGACCGGAGCGTGAGATAAATGAGAGGGAAGAATAAGCTGAAACACCACCTGATTATTGGCTTGTGTTTGTGTCTGGCCATGATTGTAGTACTGGCTTCTTATGCGGCAATTCTCCAAAATGAGTTGAACCAGGATACGATTGATAAACTGGGTGAAGTTTCTGAACAGACTATAAAGGGACTGAATAATAAAATTGACAGTGAATTTGCCCTTTTACAGGAGATTGGGAATACAATATCCGTACAGGAAAATTTTGATCCGCAAGTGGCGGTTACGGAATTGAAAAAGGTTGCAAAACGCCATTCGGTCAAACGTATGGGTATCATTATGGAGGATGGATCATCCTATACCACGGACAATGCTAATCCAAATTTACGAGACCGACAATACTTTAGAGAAAGTATTGCGGGGAAACGGTATGTGTCAACAAGACTAATGGACAAGAAGTCTCAGGATACGGTAATTGTTTACAGTTTGCCGGTATATGAGGGAGAAGATGTCTGTGCTGTACTTTTT
Source organism: Lachnospiraceae bacterium (assembly GCA_029007885.1). Taxonomy (GTDB): domain Bacteria; phylum Bacillota; class Clostridia; order Lachnospirales; family Lachnospiraceae; genus RGIG8767. The sequence goes on from JAQXIR010000105.1 coordinate 5,351, forward strand.
GTGGCTTATGATATAGAAGAAATACAAAAAACGATGGAAGTTACTGCTTTTGGAGGAGAAGGGTATGCATATGTTGTGACCAGAAGTGGGAACGTTGTAATTGATTCCGGCAGTGAAAACGGTTTCCCACAATTCACCAATGTGTTTAAGTCTTTAAGAGAGACTTCAAACGACAATCAGGAAGCAGCCGAAAAGCTACGGAAAGAAATATTAAGCGGCGATACAGGATATGTTTCTTTCTTCAATAATGTTGAAAAATATATGTATTATGAACCACTGGGCGTGAATAACTGGTATGTTTTGAGTGTGGTGCCGACCGGTGTGATGGACTCGACCAGAAACTTTATCATGATTATTACATATGTTGTGATTTCTATTCTGGTAGCGGTATTTTTGGTTTTATTGTTTTATATTATTCGTGCGGAAAATCAGAAAAAGAAAGAAATGGAGCGTGTTTTATATATTGATAACGTAACAGGCGGTTATTCTTACGCACGATTCTGTAAAGAAGCACAGAAGATTTTGCGTGATTCGGAAAGTAAAATCGCCTATATCAGTATGGACATTGACAAATTCAAAATTGTAAACGAATTGTACGGATATGAAGAAGGAAATAAAACACTGCGATTTGTATGGAAAATCTGGAAAGAATGCAGCAGACCGGGAGAAATCTTTGCCCGATTTGCAGCGGATCGGTTTGTTGCGTTGTGGTTTTATAAGGAACGTGAAGAACTGGAAACAAGAATTGCATACTTTCAGGAACTTTTGCAACAGGGAGTGCAGCGAAAACAGGCAGAGTACAATCTTCATACGACACTTGGAATTTATTTAATCAAGGATAAAAATGAAGATATCCAGAAAATGATGAACTATGCAATAATGGCAGGTGCTACCGTAAAAGGAAGAGAAGATAAGGATCACGAATTCTTTGATGATGATTTCAAGAATAAACTTCTTCAGAAAAAGAGCATAGAGGATCAGATGAAATCGGCTTTGCAGCACGAGGAATTTATAGCATATTATCAGCCGAAGTTTGATGCAATTTCTAAAGAGATGGTTGGTGCAGAGGCATTAATCCGATGGAAAAAGAAAGATGGAACAATGGTTATGCCGGGGCAGTTTATTCCGATTGCGGAACAGAACGGGCTCATCCATAAACTGGATCGGTATATTTTTCGTGAGGTGTGCAGGCAACAGAAAGAATGGTTGGATGAAGGCAAGAAAATTGTGCCGATATCGGTTAATCTTTCCCAAAATAATCTGTATAATCTTGACTTTATTAATGAATATAAAGATGTGGTTACAAAGGTTGGGCTTCCACCGCAGTACATACAATTGGAATTAACAGAAAGCGTCTTTTTTGAGAATCAACAGTTGCTAAAACAGATTATTGACAGATTGCATCAGTTTGGCTTTAGAATTTTAATGGACGATTTCGGTACAGGGTATTCTTCTTTACTGATGCTTAAGTCGGTACCGATAGATGTCTTAAAACTGGATAAAAGCTTTGTGGATGATTTTGATGATAGCCGCGGAGAAAAGATTATAAAAAGTGTAATCCGCCTGGCGCAATCTCTTGAGATTGAAGTTACAGCAGAAGGTGTCGAGACGCAGGAACAATATCATTTCCTGAAAAATTTGGGGTGCGATATGGTACAGGGGTTCTATTTTGCAAAGCCGATGTCTGCGGAAGCATTTATGAGTTTGATGAATTAGATAAAGTGATAAGCAAAGGAAGCCGGTGTGACAAGATGTCACACCGGCTTTTATCAATATGTGAGGGGGTTACAGAAATCAGTATTCTCTATGCTAAGATTCATGACAAGAATAACGAGGTTCTTTCTCAATGCTGGATAAAAAAACGGATGTTATTGGAAGAAGCGTAAGGATAAACGATGCAGGTATCGAACAACTAGATAAAATAAAATTTTAGTAACTACATTATTCTGCCTAATTGGTTTTTGCGGTTTTGCAGGAGAGATTCTATCTAAGTAGATGAATAAATGAAATCTAAATTTAATTATTATAATCCGGTAAAAGTTTTCTTTGAAAGAGATGCGGTGAAAAATCATCCGGGAGTTTTTGGTGTGTGCGGAAAGAAAGCGATGATTGTAACGGGAAGAACTTCTGCAAAAAAATGTGGCGCATATGGCGACGTGACGGATAACTTAAAACAAAATGCGATATCCTATTGCACCTTTGACCGAATAGAAAACAACCCTTCAATGGAGAGCGTAGAAGAGGCAGCTGCACTTGCTGTTTCAAAAAAAGTTGATTTTATTGTTGGAATCGGCGGAGGATCTCCGATAGATGCTTCTAATTCAATCTCTGTTCTTTGTGCCAATCCGGATATGCGGGTAATTGATTTGTTTACAAATTTCAAAAAAATTCCGCATGGAAAAGCAAATGGGCTTTTAATGAAGGAATATATCGTGTATAATTATCCCGTTGTTAAGGAGAAGATCGATACAGCAATGAAACTTCTGCAGTGTGCCAGTATTGATGATTTCCTGGACAAACTGGAAAAATTAATAGGAGTGGCTCCGTCTCTTACCGATGAAGAAGTGGAACGCTATACGGAACTTACAATGCTGCAGAAAGGCAGTATTGCCAATACGCCAAATCCACTCAACGAAGAGAAAATTCATCAGTTTTGGAAACGGATGCAATAGGTGAGAATATGTTATTGTTACAGCAGATGATCGTACTTTTTATCCTTATGATTCTGGGATATTTTTTGAGAAAAACGGAAAAAATCACAGAAACGACTTGTAAGAGCCTTTCCTGGATGGTTGTTAATGTCGCAAATCCGGCATTGATTATTTCCGGAAGTATCAGTAGTGAAAGACAGGTTGTCGGAGAAGAACTGATGAAAACGATGGGCATTGCAATTGCCCTGTTTGCAGGTCTGATCTTACTTTCTTTATTAATTCCTGTTATTTTGCGAGTGCAAAAACAGTCGGCAGGCGTCTATAAAGTTATGACAATCTTTTCAAATATTGGCTTTATGGGTTTCCCCCTCATCAGTGCTTTATATGGAAGCGAATCTTTAGTATACGCTTCACTATTTCTGATTCCTTTTAATCTTTTAATTTATACATATGGTATTCTTGCCATGAAGACAAAGAAGGATGAGAAAGAAAAAATTGATTTTAAGAAAGCCCTTAACATCGGTGTGTTTAGCTGCATTGTTTCCATCATTATTTCACTCACACATATTACGGTTCCTGACTTTGCAAAAACAACCGTTATGAACCTGAGTAATCTGACGGCACCTTTAAGTATGATGGTAATCGGTGCTTCCATGGCAAATATCGACTTGAAGAAGTTGTTTACGGACGTAAGACTGTTACTCTTTTCCGCATTGAAATTAATTGTCATTCCTGTACTGGGTCTGCTGCTTATGAAAATATGGATTCAGGATGAGATATTGCTGGGCATTTGCATGGTCATGCTGGCGACTCCTGTAGCAAGTATGTCTGCAATGTTAGCACAACAATATGACGGCGATTATGAACTGGCATCCAAAGGTGTGGCACTGACTACGATTCTCTCGGTTGTAACGATGCCGTTAGTATCACTGATTACCGGGATATAAAGAATGAAACGAATATTGCAATATACCATTACTTCAAAAGAGGCAGGAATTACAATACGGGATTTTCTGAAACTGCAGGGATATTCCGCCCAGTGCCTGATAGCACTTAAGAAAATAAGGAACGGTATTCTGTTAAACGGTAAATGGGAATATGTAAATACCTGTTTATGTGAGGAAGACAGGCTGGTGATACGAATTGAGGAGGAAACGCAAGAGTCTCCTGCAATTACACCGGTCTGCCTTCCTTTTCCTGTTGTTTATGAAGATGAAGATATGATTATCGTAAATAAACCGGCAGGCATGGCAGTTCATCCTTCCATGAACCATTATGAGGACACATTGGCAAATGCAGCAGCTTATTATTTTGGAGAAAAAGGGGAATCCTTTACCTATCGGTGTATTAATCGACTGGACCGTGATACGAGCGGACTTGTCATTCTTGCAAAGCATATTGTAAGCAGTAGTATTTTGTATAAACAAATGACAGAGCGGTCTATTTGCCGGGAATATCTGGCAATTGTACAGGGAGATGATATTTCCGGAGAGGGAACGGTTGATTTGCCGATAGGACGAAAAGAGGGATCTGTAATTGAACGAAGAATTGATAGGGTACATGGAGAATGTGCAGTGACCCATTACAAAGTTTTGGAAAAAAAGGAAGGGATGTCTTTACTTGCCCTGCATCTGGATACCGGGAGAACACATCAGATCAGAGTGCATATGAAAGAAATCGGGCATCCGCTAATCGGAGATTTCCTATATAATTCAGAAGATAACAGAATGAGCCGTCAGGCACTGCATTCTTACCGGCTTTCTTTCAGACATCCGATTACCGGAGACAAAATGGAATTTACCGCACCGCTTCCGGAGGATATGAGAATGTTTTTTGATGGGAATTATGAGTAGAAAGTGCTATAATATCATTAATTGTGAAAGCAAAGGAGAGTATTATGAGAATCGGAATGGGATATGATGTTCATAGACTGACAAAAGACAGAGACCTGATTATCGGCGGGGTAAAGATTCCTTATGAAAAGGGATTGCTTGGACACTCGGATGCAGATGTACTGTTACATGCAATCATGGATGCGCTTTTGGGAGCGGCAGCCATGGGAGATATCGGGAAACACTTTCCGGATACAGACCCGGCTTATAAGGGTGCTGATAGTATAGAACTACTAAAGAATGTTGGGAAAATGCTTGATAACGAATGTTATTTAATTGAAAATATTGATGCAACCATTATTGCACAAGAACCGAAGATGCGGCCTTATATCGATACAATGCGGAAAAATATAGCAGATGCTCTTTCCATAGATGTTTCCCGGGTAAATGTCAAAGCCACAACGGAGGAAGGAATGGGTTTTACCGGTAATAAGGAGGGAATTTCGGCTCAGGCAATCTGTATGCTGACAACTCCCGTAAATTTTGCTACGATGGAAGTGTCCGGGGAAACAAAAAACTGTGAAGGCTGCGGTGGGTGTCCGATGCATTTTTAGAATACAAAATTACGGAAACTATTGACAAAATTGAAATTAATTCATATTCTACTAATAGGAATAAAAATAAAAGCGTTGAACGAAAAAGTAGAAAGCAGCGACACACCAGAGAGAGAATGCCATCGGCTGTAAGCATTCTTTATGAAACTGTTTTTGAAGTGCCTTCGGGAGCTGATCGGATGAATCAACAGTAGTTCGATACGTACCCCACGTTACGGGATAAGAGTGAAGATGCTTGCATCTTTATTAGAGTGGAACCGCGGATAACTTCGTCTCTATGTTGAGACGGAGTTTTTTTGTTCAACAAAAGGAGGCATTCTATGTCTTTTGTAAAAATGGTGAAGGAAGAGATTACGTTAATTAGGGAACGCGATCCGGCAATTCATTCTTCGATGGAGGTTTTTCTGTATCCGAGTTTTAAGGTAATGCTTCACTATCGGATCGCACATAAGTTGTATGAAAAAGGGCATTATTTCCTTGCAAGATGGATTTCCCAGCGTGCCGTGCGAAAAACCGGAATTGAGATTCATCCGGGAGCGAAGATTGGAAAGAGATTGTTTATTGATCATGGAAATGGTGTCATAATCGGTGAGACAACCGTTATCGGGGATGATGTAACAATGTATCAGGGTGTTACGCTAGGTGGAACCGGTAAGGAACAGGGAAAACGCCATCCGACGATTGGAAATAACGTTATGATTAGTGCAGGGGCAAAGATTCTGGGCTCTTTTACAATCGGAGACAACAGTAAAATCGGAGCAGGAAGTGTTGTTTTGGAGGAAGTACCTCCCAATTCAACGGTTGTGGGTGTCCCGGGACGTGTCGTAAAAAGAGATAATGTGTTGCTTCCGCAGGAAACATTAGACCAGTGTCATTTGCCGGATCCGGTAAAAGAAGACATCTGTCTGTTGCAGAAATCCAATACAGCAATCATAAACAGAATGCTGGAGTTAGAACAAGAGATGAAAGAATTACAGAGAGGAAAGGAAACATCATGAAAATATACAATACACTCAGTAAAAGAAAAGAAGAATTTGAACCGCTCGAACCTGGTAAAGTAAAAATGTATGTCTGCGGACCTACTGTGTATAACCTGATTCATATTGGAAATGCAAGACCGATGATTGTCTTTGATACGGTCAGAAGATATATGGAACATAAAGGCTATGAGGTGAATTTTGTTTCAAACTTTACCGACGTTGATGATAAGATAATCAAAAAGGCAATCGAAGAAGGTGTTGAAGCTTCCGTCATTTCAGAGCGTTATATTGCAGAATGCAAAAAAGATATGGAAGCCCTAAATATTAAACCGGCTACGACACATCCGCAGGCAACACAGGAAATCTGCGGGATGCTTGATATGATTGGAACGCTAATTGAAAAAGGATATGCATATACGGCAGAA